>JASFOZ010000138.1:0-8918 GCA_050116255.1 Desulfarculaceae bacterium | reverse complement strand
ACGCAGATGCTCCGCCTCCACCTCTCCCCAGGAAAGGTGCATGCCCAGGTTCTGCCGGTGCTGATGGTTCAGGGTGCGCAGGCGGTAACAATACAACTCTTCCGGCAGAGGGTCACGGCCCATCACTCCCTTGATGGCGGCATGGGCCACCACCCGCCGCAATCCCACCTGGGCCGGGGCCACCTGGCGGGCCCAGATATCGGCGCCGGTGCCTTGTATCTGCACATTGGAGCGCGCCTGCTCCAAGTTGGCCAAAAGCTTGTCCTCCAATTCCCGGGCCCCCAGTTCCCCGCCCAGTTGCAGGGCCCGGGCGGCAAAACGCATATTCTGCACCGTTTCCAGACCGGAGATGTCATCAAAAAACCAGGCGCAGGAAGTAAAGGCGAATAACAGCCAGCGCTGGCATTCCAGCAATCTGGCCGCATCAATGCGCTGCCGGGGATCAAGGGGCGAAAGCTGGTGCCGTTCCAGATAAGACTGCCAACGAGAGGGCTCGGGGTCGGGAATCATCTCCACATAATCATCCCGGGCCGCCCAGGGGTCCTTGAAAAGCTCCCCGCCGCGGGACTCAAAAATTGTGGCCAATTCTTGGTTAAGGTCGTCAAAGGCCTGGCGCAGGGGTTTGCGCCACTTTTGGTTCCAGCCCCGCCCTGGATCCAGGGCGCAGCCGCAGTCTGACCGCCATCTCTCCACGCCGTGCACACAGGACCACGACGAGTTCTCCACGATGCGGGCCTCCCACGCAGGAGGGTGCTGCTTAAGGAAAGCGGCGTAGTTGGTCAGCTCCAACTCCGGATCGGCATCCAAGGACTCCAGGGCATAGGCCAAGGCCATCTCTCCAAAGCGGTGGTGGTGGCCGTATGACTCACCGTCCGTGGCCACATGCACCAGTTGGGCTTCCCCTGGCTCCTGATCAAAGGCCTCTTTAAGACGGTTGCTGAATTTGGCGCCGTCTTTGAGAAGCCCTTCAAAGGCTATGCTGCGGCTGATCTTGCCGTCATAAAAGAATACCGTTATCTGCCGGCCTTGGGCCAAGTTCACCTTGTAGGCCCGGCGGGTCTCCACCTTCTCGCCGCTGACATCCTGCCAGGGCTGGTCCGGGCCGGGGCGGACCTCCGCCGCCTGGCGGGGGGCCAGTATGGTAAAAGCGATCCCCTCCTGGGCCAGGCACTGGAGCGTCTGGGTATCCACCGCGGTCTCGGCCAGCCACATACCTACAGGGCTTCGATTGAACCTGTTTTGGAAGTCTTTGATTCCCCAGCGGATCTGGGTCAGCTTATCCCGCAAGGGAGCCAGGGGCATTATGATGTGATTATAGACCTGGGCCAAGGCGTTGCCCTGACCCCTTTGCTTTTGGCTGACGCGGTCGGCCTCCAAGACGGCCTCAAAAACCCGGGGCGCCTTCTCTTGTAGCCAGTTGAGCAGGGTGGGACCGAAGTTGAAAGACATGCGCTCGTAATTGTTGACAATTTTGGTAATGCTGCCACTTGAGTCCAGAATCCGGGCCGCGGTATTGGGTGCATAACACTCCGCGGTTATACGCTGGTTCCAATCATGGAAGGGGTCTGCGGTGTCCTGCACTTCCAAGGACTCCAGCCAGGGGTTCTCCCGGGGGGGCTGATAAAAATGACCATGTATGCAAACGTACTTATTCATTTTCTGTTTGAGGCCGATTCAGGGCGGCAATGGTTTATTTTCAATGATGACTTGATTTCAGTAAAAAATACAACCAGCTGTTTTTCACAAAGACTTAGGCGGGCTATGGATTAACCCTGAGCAGGCAGGGACTTGCTTGGGGCTCCCAGGACGGCCCGCCCAATCACCTAACTTTAAAAAATGGCGCTCGCCAGTCTTGGCAAGACCGCTTTATTGTCAAGCCCCGGCGCAAGCATCTTTGTTTATGATACACTGACAGCGAAACTTGTAACGGTCTGTTTTTGGGCGTAACCAAAAATGCACCAATTTATTGATATAACCGCATATCAAGAGGCGCTGCAAGCCGAAGGCAAGGCCCTTGACCACATGCAAAGCCAGGCCCATAAGGGCCGTCCTCCCCATCCGGGGCAGTTACAGGCAGCCCTGAGCCAAGCGCGCCATAGGACATCCTGCCTGGCCCAAGAAATCAACCTGGAAACTGGGCAAGATCCCCAAGAAATCCTACCCTGGCTGGAGCTCTTTGACCAATCCATACACCTTTGCATGGAACTGGCTGGATTTACCCTGCATTTGGGGCGGCATCTGGGCTTTGAGTATCTGCCGGGCCGGAGCCGGGGCTGATGTCCTCTTATCATCAAGAAACCGCATACCAACGCAACGCCATGTGGGGGCACACCCTGGACTGGTCCCATCAGCCCTTTCCCTTCAAACGCTACCATCACCGCCTCACCGAACCCCTGGCTGAACCCCGGATGCCTAATGCCGGTTTTTTTGACATGGCCTTGACCTGGCCGCCGCCGGCAAACAAAGCCCGGCAAGCGCTCGACGCCAGGGACCTAAGCGGTGCCCTATTGCTGAGCGCCGGGATCACGGCCGGCGGCTCCAGCCCAGCCATGCCGGGACTCAGGGCCTCGGCCAGCGCCGGCGCCCTTTACCCGGCGGAGATTTATACCACCATCTGCGGCCTGGAAGGGATAGAGGACGGGGTCTATCATTTCACTCCGGAGATGCCCGGTGTGCATCAACTCTGGCAGGGCTCCCTGGCCGCGGCGGCGGCCAAACCTCTGGGCACCTCCCCCAGCCAACTGACCTTCGTGATATCAACCATCTACTGGCGCAGCCTCTGGAAGTACCGCAGCCGGGCTTACCGCTATTGCCTATTGGACGCCGGTCACATGCTGGCCAATCTGGAGTTGGCCTTGGCTGCCTACGGATGGCCGCCGCGCTCGATCTTCGATTTTGCGGACAGCTCGGTGGGGGTTTTCCTGGGATTGGCCACAGAAGAGGAGGGGGCTTTATGCGCCATACAGGCCGGCGACAAGCCGGCTGAACCAGGGCCGTCCGAGCCCGGCCTGCCGCCATTGGACCTGGAAATGGTCCCCCTTTCTCAGAGAATCGGCCGTGATCAGCAGGTGCTCAGCGCCCACGCCCAGGGATACCTGCAAGATCCCGGGCCGCCCCGGCAGTGGCCCGGCCCCACGGTGTCAAAAAGGGCTGTGACCTTGCCTGTCCCCCAGACTAAAGACATTGATATTGTTGAAGTTATCCACAACAGGCGCTCGCGGCGCAATTTCATCAAGGGTTCTTTTGACCTTGACGCCTTGGCGGCCCTTCTTAGCGCGGCCCTGCCCGAGGCCGGGGCCTGCCAAGCCACGGTTCTGGTGGGCCCTGGCAGTGAACTAAAGGCCGGCGCCTATGATTATCTCCCCGGCCGCAACCAACTGGCGCCCCGCCAGGAACCAGCCGATGCCAGGACGGCCCTGGCCCAGGCCAGCCTGGGGCAGCTCTGGGTGGGCCAGGCGGCCATGTCCTTGGTACTCTGGGCCGATCTGGAGGCCTTGGCCCAATCCGGCGGACCCCGCAGCTACCGCCACGCCATGCTGGCTGCGGGCAGGGCCGGACAGAGGCTCTATCTGGCTGCCACCGCCCTGGGTCTGGGTTGCTGCGGAGTGGGGGCTTTCTATGACCAAGAGGTGGCCAGGGCCGCCAGTCTCCCCCCAGGGGCCAGCCCTCTGTACCTCTTGGCCTGCGGCCCGGTAAAGGGCTGGCCGGGTTAGCTCCTTTCAAGGGCCCAAACAGCATCTTGACAAGCGACATCGCATGCTTACCTTACATCAGTAATTCAAGGCAAAATCGTTTACACTGCGCCTTTTGACTGGTAAAAATAAAGGCTTGCCTGCATCAGGCAAAGGCCCTCAAATCGGCCGGCGAACAAGCATGATTGAAGTCTCAAAGTTAAGCAAGCATTTTAACGGCACCGTGGCGGTGGACCGCCTGGACTTTGCCGTGGAACAAGGTGAAATCCTGGGGTTTTTAGGCCCCAACGGCGCCGGTAAAACCACGACCATGCGCATCCTGACCGGTTTTTTCCCTCCCAGCGGCGGTACGGTCAAGATTGGGGGCCATGATGTGCTCGCCGAACCTAAGCTAACCCGCCGCTCTCTCGGGTATCTCCCCGAAAACGTTCCTCTTTACCAGGACATGCGCGTGGAGGAATACCTGCGTTTTGTGGGGGGGGTAAAGGGCCTTACCCCGGGCCGGGCCCGGGCCGAGGCCGACCGGGTGATGAAGGTAACCGGCATTTTGGAAAGACGCCGGCAGCTGATAAAGCAGCTCTCTAAGGGCTTTCGCCAGCGGGTGGGACTGGCCCAGGCCCTTATGGGGGACCCGCCGGTTTTGATCCTGGACGAACCCACCATTGGCCTGGATCCGGCCCAGATAGTTGAGATGCGGTCTTTGATCAAAAGCATGGCCGGACAAAAAACGGTCATCCTCTCCAGCCACATTCTCAGCGAAGTGGCTGCCACCTGCTCCCGGGTGTTGATCATCAACCAAGGCCGCCTGGTGGCCCAGGGGCCCCCGGCCATGTTGAGCCAGGGGGAAAGCTTGGCCTGCACCCTGCGCCTTAAGACCCTGGGGCCCCGGGAAGAGCTGGCCACGGTCCTGGAAGGCCTGCCTGGAGTGGAGTCCTTTGCCCCCGGCCAGTCCCAGCCCGGTGAAGAGGGAGTCTGCGTGGTGGACCTGGAGACCTCCGGCGCCAGCGAAATTCAGGCCGAAGTGGCCAAGGCGGTGGTGCAGGCAGGTCTGGGCCTTTTGGAGCTGACTCCCCTGAAGGCCAGCCTGGAAGAGATCTTCATGAAACTCACCGCCGACAAAGACCAGCAGCCGCCAAATGGAGGCCAGCCGGAGTGACCGCTTTTAAGGCCATATATCTGCGCGAGCTGAGAGCCTACTTCTTTTCACCCATCGCCTATGTTCTGCTGGTGGGCTTTTTGTTGATATCCGGTTATTTTTTCTATTCCGGGGTGGCGTTCTACTCCATGGCCAGCCTGCAAGCGGCCCAAAACCCCTTGATGTTCAAGCTTAATCTCCAGCAGATGCTGGTGGCGCCCCTTATGTCGAATATGTCGGTGATCATGATGTTCGTGGCGCCCCTTTTGACCATGCGTCTATTGAGCGAGGAAAAACGCTCCGGCACCTTGGAGCTGCTCTTATCCTATCCCCTGGGCGATATGTGTGTGGTGCTGGCCAAGTTTCTGGCCGCCTGGACGGTCTTGGGCCTTATCCTGGCCCTGAGCGGGGTGCAGTATGTGATCCTGTCCTGGATGGGTCCGGTGCACTGGCCCGGCGTGGCCTCGGGCTACCTGGGTCTCATTCTTTTGGGGGGAGGCTTCCTGGCCTTGGGGGTCTTGGCCTCTGCCGCCACCGAGAATCAGATCGTGGCCGCGGTCAGCGCCTTTGCCGGGCTTCTTTTTCTGTGGATTCTGGCCTGGTCCACCCGGTTGCTGGGCCCCCAGGCGGCGGAGTTGCTCAAGGCCCTCAGCCTGGCCGCCCACTTTGAAAAGTTCCCCCAAGGGCTCATTGATACCGCTGACCTGGCTTACTACCTTTTGTTCATGGGTTTGTTCTTGTTCCTGAGCATCCGCACCCTGGAGGTCAAGCGGTGGAAGGCCTGAAACACAAAACAGGCCTTAAATGGCTTGCCCTGGGCGGGCTGGCGCTGTTGGCCCTGGGGGGGCTGGTGTACGCCTCCAGCCTGCTTTATAACCTGTGGGGCCTGGCGGCGGCGGGTCTGGGCCTGGTCCTGATCGTGGCTGCCGCGGCCTGGGGCCGCAAGGACATGAGCGCCTTAATCAACCGGCGCTCGCTGCGTCTGGGCCTGGGCGCCGGGCTGGCGGCGGCGGCGGCAGTAGCCTTGGCCGTCTTCCTGGGGGCGCTGGCCAGCCGCCACAATCTGCGCTTTGACTTCACCTCGGAAAAGATGCACTCCCTTGCCCCCCAAAGCCTGGGAGTGGTCAAGAAAATCCCCGTCCCGGTCAAGGCCTATGCCTTCTTCCTGCCGGGCAATCCCTTAAGACAGCCTACCCTGGATCTCCTGGACCGATACGCCCATGCCAACCGCAATTTTTCTTACCAGGTGGTGGACCCTGACCAGCAGCCAATGCTGGCCAAACGTTACCAGGTGAGCGCTTCCGATCAGGGCGCGGTAATCCTGGTGGCCGGGGATAGAGAGGAAAAGGTCAAGCAGCCTGAGGAGCAATCGCTCACCAACGCCCTGATCAGGCTGACCCGCAAAGGCAAAAAGACCATATACTTCCTCCAGGGACACGGAGAGAAGCAGCTATCTGACACCACTAATACTGGCTATTCCTCTTTAAAGGCCGCCCTGGAGCAATCCGGCTACCGGGTTCAGCCCTTGATATTGGCCACCCAGGAGAAGGTTCCCCCGGACGCCTCCGCCGTGGTTGTGGCCGGGCCCAGAAAGGCCTTGCTGGCACCGGAAAAAGAGCGCCTGGACCAATACCTCCAGGCCGGCGGCGGAGTGTTGGTGCTATTGGAGCCCAACACCGGCCAGGTGCTCAAAAAATGGTTGGCCTCCTGGGGGGTGCGGCTGGACGAAGATATCGTGTTTGATTTGTACAGCCGCCTGTTCCAGGCCAGCCCGGCCTGGCCTCTGGCAGCCGAGTATGGAGATCACCCCATCACCAAACCCATGAAAGGTTTGTTCTGCTTCTTTCCCATCGCCCGTTCGCTGGAGTTGATCAAACCCCTGCCCCAGGGCGTAAGCGGGGTGGAGTTGGTCAAGTCCAGCCCCCAGTCCTGGGCGGAGACGGACCTAGGCGGTTTGGGCCGGGGAGAAGAACCGGCCTTTGACCAGCAGACGGACCGCAGAGGACCCATCACCTTGGCGGTGGCGCTTACAGTGACCGGCAAAAAGGCCGCACAAGAAAAATCATCTCCAGCCCCGCCCAGCGGCCGGCTGGTGGTGTTCGGGGATTCTGATTTTGTAGGCAACGGCAGCCTGCCCCATGCCGGCAACCGCGACCTGATGCTCAACAGCCTGGCCCATCTGGCCCAAGAGGAGGACTTGGTGTCCATTCGGGCCAAGGAGGCGGGGAATCAGCCCCTTATGCTCACGCCCTTGCAGGGGAAGGCGGTTTTCTGGATTCCAGTGGTGATCATGCCGCTTATATTCGTTTTGCTGGGCGTGGTAAGCCTGCTCAAGCGGCGGAGGCCGGCATGAAGCTGAGCAAGGCCGTGATTTGGCTGGTGGTGTTGGCGGCGGCGGCTGGGGCATATTTCCTTAGCCTGGAGGCGGAACGCAAGGCCGGCCTGGTCCAGGACAAGGAAACCCGGGCCATAATGTTGGAAGACCCCCTGAATGTGGCCTCTTTGGAGGTAAGCGGCAGCAGACACCCCCAGACCATCCGCATAGAGCGCCGGGACCAGGAACACCGCTGGCAGATAACCGCGCCCCTGGACTGCACTGCCGACAACATGGCGGTGGGGCGTATGCTAAGTGATATCTTGGATTCAAGGATTCAAAAACGGCTGCAGGAATTCTCGGGGCTTGCTGATTTCGGGCTGAAGCCGGCCAAGGTCAGAATCAAGCTTACCGACCGTAGCGGAGGCAGCAGTGAACTGATGGTGGGGAACTTAAGCCCCAGCCAGGAGTATCTATATGCCGCATCCCCCCAAGGTAAAGAAATCTGGTTTTTGCCCGCCAAGGCCCTGGCCGGGCTGAATCAGGATCTTTTCCAATTGCGGGATAAATCAGCCTTGGATTTTGTGGTGATGGATATAAACCTAGTGCAGATCGAAAACGGCCGGGGCAGCCTGTCTTTACGCCGTATAAAGGCAGGGGCGAAACCCAAGTGGGAGTTCAGCGACGGAGGCCAAGCCTCAGCCCCGGAGGTTGATGACCTTTTGTTTGGGGTGCATGCCCTCAGGGCCCGGGCCTTTGAAGACCAGCCAACCGACCTTGCCGCCAAGGGACTGAATCCGCCCCAAGCCAAAATCATCCTGGGTCTGAGCCAAAACGGGAAAATAGGGCTATTGTTAGGCAACAAGGTAGCAAGCGGGGACAGGCGACTGGTGCGCCGGTTGGATGGCGGGCCGGTGATGGAGGTGGCCAGCCGGCAATTGGATTCCCTGAAGACCAGCCGGTTTGATCTGGCGGAACGCCGCCCCTGGCGCCTTGAGCGCGACAAGATCCAGTCTTTGGAGATCGCCTTTGCTGAGCACAAGCTGGTCTACGCCAAGCAGAAAGGAATCTGGCTCCGGGTCATCCCGCCGGGCGGCGAAAAAGCAGGCCTGGCCGCGGACCTGTTGACTTGGGATCTTGAAGCCCTTAAATGGCAGAAGATTCTGCCCCAGGGTGCGGATTACGGATTCTCCCGACCCCAGGTGACCATCACCGTGGGCCTTGGGGGCGAACCCGTCAAAAAACAAGTACTAATCATCGGGAAAAATGATGAACAAAGCGGGCTTTTGGCGGCTCAAATAAAAGGCCAAACCCAGGTTTTGGGTTTGGACCCCCAGTTCATCAAAAACATTCCCAGAGTGGAACCGAAACTGGGCCAAAAGGGAAGCTAGCCTTTGCCCAATAACCAAAAGGGACGAAAACCATGGCACGAGTCACTGTGGAAGATTGCCTGAAAAAAGTCGACAACCGCTTTAGCCTGGTGCATTTGGCGGCAAAGCGGGTGCGTCAGTTACGCAGCGGCGCGCCGACTTATCTGGAAAGCAAGAACAAAGAGGTGGTGCTGTCTTTGCGCGAGATCGCCTCTGGTGATGTCTATCCGGTAAGCGCTGAAGAGGCCCAGCTGGGCAAGGAAGAGGCCGAAGCCAGGGAACGGGAACGGCTGGCCGCGGCCAGGGCTGCTGCCCGTGAGGTCTCCGCTGAAGAGGAAAAAAAGGACTGAGTTCAAGCGATGAATGAGACAGAGCTACCCACGGCGTCACAGCGCCGCCAGTGGCTG
>JASFOZ010000137.1:0-8925 GCA_050116255.1 Desulfarculaceae bacterium | reverse complement strand
CCTGGGCCTTAAGGGCGTCATCTAAAGTAGTAGCGGCCCGATACAAGTCCTCAGCCCCGATGTTGCCCGAGACTCCCTTGACGGTGTGGGCCAGGCGCTCGGCCACCTCCAAATCGCCCCTGGTCAAGGCCTCTTGTATTTCATTATCCAAACCGGCCTGGTTGCGCCTGAACTTGAGCAGCAGATCGCGGTAGAGCTTTTTATTACCGTTCAGCCGCTCCAAACCCTGTTTAGCATTGATGCCGGCCAAGGGAGGCAATTCCCCATCATCACCGGATGGCACCGGCTGTTCGGCAAAGGGCCTCCCGGCTTGGCGCTCGCCGGGTTTGATCCACTTGGCCATTACGCCGAACAGCTCCTTGACGTCCACGGGCTTGCCCACGTGATCGTTCATACCTGCGGCAATTGACTTCTCCCGGTCGCCCGCCATGACATTGGCGGTCATGGCCACTATGGGCAACTCCTCCGGACCAAATACCTTCCTTATGGCGCGCGAGGCCTGGTAGCCGTCCATTACCGGCATCTGGATGTCCATCAAGACCAGGTCGAAAGGTTCACCTTCGGCCGCAGCCACCGCCTGGGCTCCATCGCCGACGATGGTCACCACGAACCCGGCGTTCTCCAACAGCTCCCGGGCCACCTGTTGGTTGATCTCGTTGTCTTCGGCCACGAGTATGGCCGCGCCGCGCAGGTTCTCAAGCCCCTCGGTGAATGTCTCGGTCCGCCGGCCCAGGCGGGGCTCCGTTTCCGGGGACCGCCCGAAGGTCTCCATGATGGTGTCGTAGAGCACAGACTGGTTCACCGGCTTGACCAAAAATCCCTCCAGGCCAAGCTCCTCGGCCTGTGCCATGACTTCCTCTCTGCCATAGGCAGTGACCATGATGATGGTCGGAATCAGGGGCAAGCGCGCATCTTGCTTGATGCGCCGGGAGGTCTCTATGCCATCCATGCCAGGCATCTTCCAGTCCATAAGCACCAATTCGAAGGGAGCATCCTTGTCCACGCTCTCCAACATGGTCAGGGCCTCAGCCCCGGAGCGTGCCTCCCTGGGCTCGAACCCCATGCTGCCCAGGGCGCTGCAAAGGATTTCGCGGGCGGTTTGGTTGTCGTCGACCACCAGCACCCGCATCCCCTTGAAGTCCTCGGCAAGGACCCTGGGCGCGGGCCGCATTTCCGCCTGTAGGCCGAAGGAGGCGGTGAACCAGAAAGTGCTGCCCTCCCCGGGCACGCTTTCCACACCGATCTCGCCGCCCATGAGTTCAGTCAACCGCTTGCAGATGACCAGCCCCAGGCCCGTGCCTCCGTAAGTACGGGTGGTGGAGGTGTCGGCCTGGGAAAAGGCCTGAAAGAGCTTGCCCTGTTGCTCCTTGGTCAGCCCTATGCCCGTGTCCCTGACCGAGAATTTGAGCAGAGTCCTGTCCCCGGTCTGCCCGCCATTCTCAACGGACACCACGATCTCCCCCCGCTCGGTGAACTTAACCGCATTGCCCACCAGGTTGATGAGAATCTGCCCGAGCCTGAGCGGATCCCCCACCAGGGAAAGGGGTACATGCCGGTTCACATGGAATAAAAGCTCCAGCCCCTTTTCCTCGGTCTTGACCTGGATCAGGTTACCCAGGTTTTCGAGCACATCCTCCAGGTTGAAGTCGGCATGTTCGATATCCAGGCGCCCGGCTTCGATCTTGGAGAAATCTAAAATATCGTTGATGATGCGCAAAAGAGCCCTGGATGAAGAATTGATCTTCTGGAGATAGTCCTGCTGCTTGGGGGTCAGTTCCGTGCCCAGGGCCAGGTGGGTCATACCCATGATGGCGTTCATGGGGGTGCGAATCTCGTGGCTCATATTGGCCAGAAAGTCCGATTTGGCCTGGGTTGCCTGCTCGGCCGCTTCCTGGGCCTCCTTGAGTGCGGAGATGTCCACGAATACCCCGATCATGCCGCCGCGCCTGCCGTCGGAGAGATCGAAGGTGGCCACCCAGGACATGACATGGTGTTCAACGCCGTCGGCGAAGATGGTGGGCAGTTCTCTATGTACAATGCCGCCGTCCCTCATAACCCTCATATCCTCATCGTGGTACGCCTTGCGTTCATCCTCGGGCAGAAACTTCAGATCGAGCAGGGATTTGCCGGTCAGGTATTTCCGCGTGGTGCCAAAGGCCTTTTCAAAAGCATAGTTACAGCCCAAAAACCGGCCGCCGGGGTCTTTTATGAAAATAGGATTGGGGATGGTGTCTATAAGCGCGGCCTGAAACTTGAGCTGGTCCTGAATGGCCCGCTGCGCCTCCTTGCGCTCTGCGATCTCTCCGGCCAGCCTGCGGTTCCACCACATGATCACGGCCAATAAAATCAAGGCCCCACCTGTCACCATGATCCCGATGCGCCAAACCGCGGCCCAGTCCACCCGGGATTGCACCCGCACGTTGACCCAGCGTTCGTAGAAAGACTGGCGGCTCTGCTTGGGAATGATGGATATGGCCTTATCCAGGATGACCGCCATTTCCGGCCAGTCCTTGCGCACGGCAAAGGAAAGCTGGAAGTTGTAGGACGTGGTGGCCGCCACCTTGAGCCCTTTGATGTCCTCGGAGCGGATGGTGTAGGTGGTGGCCCCCAGATTGTCGAAGGCTGCGTCCACGTCACCCTCTGCCACTGCGGCGAGGCATTCGGCCAGATTCTGGTAGGTATACAACTCGATGGCCGGGTAATCCCTCTTTAGATACTCCTGGCTAATATAGCCCTCGACCACTGCCACCCGTTTACCCACCAGGTCCTTAAGCCCGGCGATAAAAGGAGCATTTTCCCGGGTCACCAGAATCATGGGCAGGGTCAGGTAGGATTGGGTGAAGAGCATATATTGCCTGCGTTGCTGCGAAGGGGTCATGCCGGGGATGACGTCTACTTCACCCGCCTTGGCCTTTTTGATCACCTCGGCCCAGGTCAGGCCGCGAAGAGGGGCCATGACTGTGTTCAACTTGGAGTTGATCCAACGGACATACTCGGAGACCACCCCCAGGTATTTACCCTGGGCATCTATCGCCTCAAAGGGCAGCCAAGCAGGGTCAACCCCGAGGCGGATGCTTTTGTGCTCTGCGAGCCAGGCCTTTTCCTCCTGGGTAAGCATTAGTTCGGCCTGATAGTTGGCGCCCCTGCTGACGTAGAGGTTTTCTATATTCTGGATATCCTTGTCTGTGAGAGTCTTCAGCGCCTTTTGCATAATATTGAGCAGGATGGTGGCGCTTCTGCGCACTCCCATGGTCAGCTGCAGGGGTTTCTCGTCCAGGTATCCGACCAGCTCAAGCCCCTGGATCAGATAGCGTTCTATGAAATAGGCGCCCACCACGTGGGGACCCAAATAGGCGTCGGCCTCGCCCACAGCCACGGCCTTGAGGGCCTCCAAAGTGGAGGGGACGCTCAATTGGCGCACCTTGGGATACTTGTCAGCCAATAGATCAGCCAGGTAGTGGCCGCTCTCCACGGCCACCACTTTGCCGGAAAGGTCTGCGACATTGAGGATGTCTTGCTCGGAACTGCGGACCCAAATGCCAACCCAGGAGGTGATATAGGGCTCGGTGAACAGAAAGCTCTTCCTGCGCTCAGGGGAAGGGCTCATGCCTGGGGCCAAGTCCAGCTCTCCCTTCTTAAGCCGGTCGAGAAGAACCGGCCAGGGCTTGAGTGTGAACTCGGCCCGCAGGCCCACCCGCTGGGCCGCCAGACGGAAGATGTCGGCGGAGATGCCAGCGTAGCGGTTCGTGGTGTCCTGGTACTCGAAGGGCGGCCAGTCCTTGGTGGCGGCCACCCGGACCACGGGATTCGCCTTGATCCACGCCCTTTCCTGGTCATTTAACTTCACTCGGACGGCTTCTTTCAGCCCTCCTGCCCATTTCTGCAAAATGGCCTGCATATCCTTCTGGGTCACGGTGGCCAAGGCCTTGTTTAGGATAGCCGCCAACTGGGGCCAGTCCTTGCGCGCCCCGATGGTCAGGACCGAACTGCGACGGTCCAGTTTGCCCATGATTTTTAAGTTGGTTAAAAGCTCCTGGGCGATGACGTAAGTGGCCACGGCCCGGTTGCCCACATAGGCGTCCGCCTCTCCCCGGGACACGGCAGCCAGGCAGGCGGCGGTGTCGGCATACTCCTTGACCGTCACCTCAGGATGTTTTTTTCGGAAATACTTGACGCTGAAGAAGCCTTTTTCAATGGCCACGGTCTTGCCCGCCAATTGGGATTCCGACAAATAGTAAGGTGCGTCCGACCGGGCAACGAACACATGGGGAATGGTGAGATAGGGATCGGTAAAGTTGAGAAATATTTTACGTTCCGGCTTGGGTGAGACGTCCATGAGCGCATCGAGTCTCTTGTCGCGCACTGCTTCCAGGTTGTCCTCGAATGGTCCGCTCACGATCCGCACATGCAATCCGGTTCGCTTGATGAGCAGGTGCAGGATATCCACCCCAATGCCTGCGGGTTCGCCGTTGGGACCCTTGAAGTTAAGAGGCGGCCAGGCCTGCATTACGGCCACAGTGATGCCGGGATGGGCCTTGATCCAGGCCTGTTCCTTTCCGGTCAGAAAAATGGGCCCGGCGGCATCCTTGCGCCATAGGACTTTAAAGTAACTATAATCCCTTCTGGCCAGCCAACGCTGTTCCATGGCAACCAGCCGGTCCATGGGAATGGCCGCAATCCCCTGGTTCACCAAGGCCAGAAGTTTTTTGCGACCCTTAAGAACCGCAGCCTTGATTTTTTTTCTGAGCTGGGGCAAGAGGCTCCCCGTCACCGTCCCTTGGACCCCCAGGCGGGTGAGTTCAATCTCTACAGCCGGTACTTCGCCCAATGCGGCGTCCGCTTTTTCCGCAAGCAAAGCGCGCACCATGCTCCCGGCCGTGGGACTGGCGACAACCTTGATGGTGGGATGGTTCTTGCGCAGGTAGCCCTGGTGAAAAGACTTTGAGACCACGGCCACCCGCCTGCCTTCCAGGGCTTTCAGGTCCGGGGCCGGCCCGGACCCGGCCCGTACATAGAAGGCTGACTGGATCTCAGCAAAGGGTAGGGAAAAATCAATCCATTGGGAGCGTTCTGGGCTTTGGAAGAGTCCGGAGTGGACGTCCACCTTTTTGTTCTTGAGGTTCAAAAGCGCCTGGCTGCGGCTGCCGGCCACGAACTGGATTTTTACACCCTGGGCCTTGGACCACAGGTTCCAAAAATCCACCAACAGCCCATACGGCCGCCCGCCGGGGCCGATAACGGAAAAGGGCGGATTGTTTCGCTCAATCGAGATGCGAAGCGGTCTGTCTGGTGGTACGATGTCCTTTTGCGCCCTGGCTGATCCAGGATGTGAGGACATGATGGTAAGGGCCAAAATGACCAGCACCACATATCCGCTGCGCCTTAGCATGCCTACCCCCCTGGAGGCTCGGATTGTCGAAAAGGACTTGAAAACGTAAGTTATCTTGAACCACGGACCATGGCCCGCCCGGCATAAAACCAGCCACCTGTCCGCTAACCATCAACGAACCTAAACCATCGAGCCTACCCAAACACCTCATATTTTTATATTATACGACAACCATCGCCTTCCACGTATCTTTAAAACTTCTATTTTCCAAATGAAATGACCGTTGGTAACGGCTCTGTACCCATCACTCACTACCTGCCGGGGCCATACCCCCCTGCGGCCAACTCACCTTTAATGAGGCATATTGCCTGTATTCTGAAGACGTGTCGCTAGGTTCAGTTGATCAGCCTTGACCTGAGGGGGAATAAAACGGTAAGGAGCAGGTATGTGGCCTTACTGCCGCGAGATTTTTAGGCAGGGCCCAAGGAGAGGCTTCCATGCCGGTTGAGCATTCCCGTTCCCAGGCCAAGGCTGCCGGGCCAAGTGAACCGGCATCCCATATGCTAACATCGCGCAGCCAACTCTGAAAAAGGCGGTTGTTGACTGAGACTGGTGCTTTGGCCTAACCTCAGCCACCGGGGATTGACTTGGAAATAAATATACTTCGCGACATCGTAATCATTCTAGGTCTTTCCATGGGCGTGGTCTTGGTGTGTCACCGTCTGCGAATCCCCACCATCATCGGTTTTTTGCTCACCGGCGTGGTGGCCGGGCCTCATAGCCTAGGTCTTGTGGCCGATGCCCACGAGGTGGAGGCCCTATCTGAGCTGGGGGTGGTGCTGCTTCTGTTCACCATTGGTCTTGAATTTTCCTTACGCGAGATCAACCGCATGCGCATCCCCATCCTTGTTGGGGGGGCGCTTCAGGTATTTTTGACCGTGACTGCGACTACGGCCGGGGCTTTCATCCTGGGCCTGAATCCCGGGCAGGCGGTGTTCTTGGGTTTTTTGGGTGCGCTATCCAGCACCGCTATCGTACTCAAGCTACTGCAGGAGAAAGCGGAGATCGACAGCGCCCACGGGCGCGTCACCCTAGCCATCCTCATCTTTCAAGACATAGCAGCGGTGATGATGCTCCTGGCCGCGCCTTTGCTCTCCGGCGCCGGCGGCCAGAGCTGGATGGGATTCGGCTTGGCCCTCAAGGGCCTGACGGTTTTGGTGGCTTTAGCCGCGGCATACCGATGGATAGCCCCCCGCCTTTTGGACATCGTGGCCGACACCAGAAACCACGAGCTTTTCACCATCACCATCGCAGGGATCCTATTGGGCGTGGCCTGGCTGACCGCCTGGGCTGGCCTGAGCTTGGCCCTGGGTGCATTCGCTGCCGGGCTTATAGTGGCGGAGAGCCGCTACTCGCACCAGACCATCGGCAGTGTAATCCCTTTGCGCGACCTGTTTTCCAGCCTTTTCTTTGTTTCGGTGGGGATGTTGCTGGATGTAGGGTTTATAGTCCGGCATCCAATTTTGGTTGCCGCCGGTGTTTTGATAGTTATGGCAGGCAAGACCCTGCTGGCCGGGGCGGCGGCCCTCGTACTGCGCTATCCGTTGCGCGTGGCCCTGGCGGTGGGGTTGATGCTCAGCCAAGTGGGCGAATTCTCATTTGTTCTGGCACGGGCTGGCTTGAAGCTGGAATTAATCGGCCAGGAGGCCTTCCAGACCATGCTTGTGATTTCGGTGGTCACCATGTTGTTCACACCGATTATGACGGCCTTGGGCTCCCGGGCCGCCCAGCGCACCCCGCCGGGCTGGCTAACGGCCCAACCCCGGGGAGCGTCCGAGGTTGTGAGTGGGCACCTGGTGGTCATCGGATATGGCATCAACGGCCGCAACGTGACCCGGGCCGCCCGGGCCGCAGGGATCCCCTACATGGTGGTGGAGATGAATCCCACCACGGTGCGGGAAGAACAATCCCGGGGAGAGCCCGTCGTCTACGGCGATGCGGTGAATAAGGCCGTCCTGGAGCATGTTGGTCTGGAGCGGGCACGGGCCCTGGCCGTCACTCTGGCCGATCCTGTGGCCACACGCCAGGTGGTGGCAACGGCACGCAGCCTGCATCCAGGCCTGTATATCATCGCCCGCACCCGCTTTTTGAAAGAGTTGGAGGTGCTGGCCGAGCTGGGCGCCGATGAGGTTATCCCCGAGGAATACGAGACCTCGGTGGAGATTTTTGCCCGGGTGTTAAGAAGATTTTTAGTGCCTCAAGAAGAAATCGAAGTTCTGGTGGCCCAGCTCCGCTCCGAAGGATACCAGATGCTGCGGGGACCGGTATCCAGCCAGGACAGGAAGGACCTCACCTGGCTTCTCCGCGACGCCTCCATTGCCACCATGCGGGTGCATCCAGGTTCGGCTGCGGCCGGTGCGACCATCGGAAAGCTGAATCTGCGCCGGGACCACGGCCTCACGGTGCTGGCCGTGCGCAGGGGAGAGCAAATAATATCCGAGCCAGGTGCAGACACCGGCTTGGAGCCCGGCGACCTGCTGGTGCTCATGGCCAAGCCCGAACTCCTGGCCTCGGGCCGCCCCTTGTTCGGCACCTCCTGAACCGTAAAAACAGAAGAATTTCACGGAGAGGCCTCTGCCTTTTGGAACCGAAGAGCCGTCTTGCGCCCACAGCCCCAGATATTACAATAAAATACCGCCCGCAAAGGGACTTGGCCTGATCTGCCATCTTCTGGCCATGACGTAACATAAAGGGTTTTGAATGCCGATCAGCCTTGACCTGAGGGGGAATAAAACGGTAAGGAGCAGGTATGTGGCCTTACTGCCGCGAGATTTTTAGGCAGGGCCCAAGGAGAGGCTTCCATGCCGGTTGAGCATTCCCGTTCCCAGGCCAAGGCTGCCGGGCCTTCCCCAACCGCCCTTCAGGGACAGCCGGAGCAACTGCTCCTGAATGAGCAGTTCGAGGCCATTTTCAAGCATTCCTTTGACGGCATCTGGATATGCGACGGCCAGGGCAAGGTGCTGCGGGTGAATCCGGCCTCGGAAAAAATGAACCAGATAAAGGCAGAGGAGATTGCAGGCCAAAATATAGCCTTGCTGGAAAAGCGGGGGATTGTGGACCGTTCCGTGACCCTGGAGGCCATAGAAAAAAGGGCCCCGGTCACCCTCATGCAGAAAAACCTCAAGACCGGCCGGCGCTGTCTGGTCACGGCCACGCCTATTTTCGATGAAAAGGGGGATCTGGTGCTGGTGGTCTCCAATGACCGGGACCTCACCGAACTCGACAACCTGCGGCGCAAGCTGCTGGAGAGCGAGGCCCGCAGCCAGCGCTTTGAACATGAGCTTAAAAAGAGGGAGCTGGATGAGTGGGACGGGATGGAGATCGTGTGTCACTCTGAGCAGCTGCGCCAGGTGTTGGATGCGGCCCGCAATGCGGCCTCATTCGACACCACGGTTCTGATTACCGGCGAGTCCGGGACCGGCAAGGGGCTCTTGGCCAAATTCGTGCATATGCTCTCCCCGCGCCGGGAGGGCCCTTTTGTAAGGGTGGATTGCGGGTCTTTACCGGAAAGCCTCCTGGAGTCGGAGCTGTTCGGC
>JASFOZ010000136.1:0-8931 GCA_050116255.1 Desulfarculaceae bacterium | reverse complement strand
AGGCCATACCGGATAAGCTCAAGGCCTTTTTGGTGGTGGGTGGCAACCCCTTGGTCTCCATGCCCGACTCCAACGCCTTTACTGAGGCCTTCCGGCGCCTGGACCTGCTGGTGGTGCATGACATGTTCATGACCGAAACCGCCCGGGAGGCCCATTATGTGCTGCCCGCCTGCTCCCACCTGGAGAAGTGGGGCGTGGCCTACACCTACAACGTCTGCCACAGCCTGCCCTACCTCATGCTGCGCAAACAGGCCATCCCGCCCTTGGGCGAGTCCTGGTCCGAGCGCAGGCTTTTCTGCGAACTGGCGGCCCGGCTGGGACTGGGCGAACTCTTCCCCTGGCAGTCTGATGAGGAGTTGGTCTCGTATCTTTTAGAGCCCTCGGGCCTTAGCTTTGACTATCTTTTGAACCAAAAGCCTGAGGGCGATTTTTATACGGACAAGAAATATGCAGTGCCTGAGGGCCTGTTCCAAACTCCTTCGGGCAAGATCGAATTGTACAGCCCGGCCCTGGCTGAGTTGGGTTTTGATCCCCTGCCCGCCTATGTGGAGCCTGAGCGCGGACCCAGGCGGGCGGACCAAAAATTCCTGAAAAAGTATCCCTTGATTCTCTCCACCGGCGCCCGCAATCTCTATTACACCCACTCCCAGCAACGCCAATCTAAGCGTCTAAGCAAGGCCTCGCCTGAGCCCTTTGCCGAGATAGGCCCGGCCACCGCCACTGAGTACGGCCTAAACGACCGCGATTTGGTGGAGATCGAGACCAACCGGGGTCGGGTGCGCATGAAGGTGAAGGTGGAGGGGAAGCTGGCGGAGAAGGTGGTGCTGGTGCCCCATGGCTGGACCGGCGAGGCCAACGCCAACCTGCTTACCGATGTCCACTGCCGGGAGACCATCATGGGATACCCGGATATGAAATCGCTCATGTGCGCAATCAGAAAAGTTCAAGGAGCTGCGGCTGACTAATGGAAAAGTGGACTGAATACGACTTCAGCGGTCAGGTGGCCCTGGTCACGGGCGCGGCCCGGGGCCTGGGACAGGAGACCGCCCTGGCCCTGGCCCGCCAGGGGGCGAGCCTGGTCTTGGTCGATCTGGCCGATACCCAAACCACTGCATCTAGGATTGAAGAAACAGGCGCTTCCTGCCTGGAGCTTCAGGCGGATGTCTCTAAGGAAGAGCAGGTGTCCGGGATCACCAAAAAGGCCCTGGACGCTTATGGGAAAGTGGACATCCTGATCAATAACGCCGGCATCTCCCAGCTCGACTATATTCCCAGCCAGGAAACCAGCCTGGAGGAATGGGACCGGGTTCTGGGCGTGAACCTGACCGGCACCTTCCTCATGTGCAAACACATCGGCGGATCCATGATCGCGGCCCAAGGCGGCAGCATAATCAACGTATCCTCCACCGCGGGGCTTTCCGGAGTGCCCCGGGCGCCGGCTTACTGCGCCTCCAAGGCGGGCATCATCATGCTCAGCAAGAGCCTGGCCCTGGAATGGGCAGAGTACAATATAAGGGTAAACGCTGTCGCCCCTCATTACCTGGAGACCGATCTCACCCAGGGGCTTAGATCCTCACCCAAGGTGTATCAGGGCCTGGCCAACCAGGTTCCTTTAAAAAGATTCGGCAAACCATCGGAGATCCTGGGGGCGATCCTGCTCTTGGCCTCCCAGGCCTCCAGCTTTATGACCGGATCCGTGATTGTGGTGGATGGAGGCTACCTGGCCAAATAGAATCGCTCCCTCAGCCGGGGAGCATGGGTCAGGACCCGGACAACTACCTAAAGGAACGAATGGGAGATTAGGGTGGTCGAATTAACCGGCGATCAAAAGATGCTGCTCAGTACGGTTGCCAAGTTCATGAAGAATGACGTGGCGCCCTTGGCCGGCAAGATGGACGAAGAGCAGCTTATGGATAAGGCCCTTCTCAAGCAGTGCGGTGAGTTGGGGCTGTTTTCCTTGATCATCCCCCCGGAATACGGCGGGGTGGGCCTGGATCTGACCACCTACTGCCTGGTCATCGAGGAGATCGCCAAGGTCGACGCCTCGGTGGCGGTGACCGTGCAGTGCAGCGGCACCGGGCTCAGGCCCGTACTCCTGGCCGGAGAACCGGAGCTTAAAAAGCGCGTCTTTCTGGAGACCGTGCAAAAGGGGCTGTTGTGGGGTTTTGCCATAACCGAGCCCGACGCCGGATCAGACACCGCCTCCATAAAAAGCAAGGCCGTTAAAAAAGGAGACAAGTATATCCTCAACGGCCGCAAGTGCTTTATCACCAACGGCGGCATCGCCGACTATTATTTGATCTTCGCCCTCACCGAACCCAAGCGGCGGGGGCGGGGAATGAGCGCCTTTGTGGTGCCGGCCTCAAGCGAGGGGCTGAGCGTGGGCAAGAAGGAAAACAAGATGGGCATGCGGGCATCGCCCACCACCGACCTGATCATGGAGGACCTGGAGGTCCCGGAGAGCAACCGGGTCGGGCCTGAGAACGATGCCTTCACCGCGCTCATGCGCACCCTGGACGGCACCCGCCCCACCATCGCCGCCCAGGCCCTGGGCATCGCCGAAGGCGCTCTCGCTTTCTCGCTCGCTTATGCCCAGCAACGGGAGCAGTTCGGACAACCCTTGATCGCCAAGCAGGGCATTCAGTTCATGCTGGCTGATATGGCCACCCAGGTGGAGGCGGCCCGGGCGCTCCTTTACCAAACCACCAGCCTTTATGACCAGGGTTTCCCCGACGTCTCCCCCTTGGCGGCCATGTCCAAGCTCTTGGCCACTGATGCGGCCATGCGCGTGACCACGGACGCGGTGCAGATCATGGGAGGATACGGCTACACCAAGGATTATCCAGTGGAGCGCATGATGCGCGACGCCAAGCTGACTCAGATATACGAAGGTACCAATCAGATTCAAAGGGTTGTTATCTCCAAGTGGCTGCAGAAAAAAGGCTACCCTCTGGTGTAATGCCTGCCTCAAGCTGAGATCACGCCCCTTAAGGGCTTCGGGAGGAAGGGATGTCCCAAATGATGACCGCCGCCCGTTTTCACCAGGCCCACCAGCCCCTGGTCCTGGAGCAGGTGGAAGTGCCTCAGCCGGGTCCGGGGGAGGTTTTGCTCGAGGTCCAGGCCTGCGGCCTCTGCGGTTCTGACCTGCATATCCTAAAAGGTGAAACCTTCACCGGGTTCACTCCCATAATTATGGGCCATGAGGCCGCCGGCATCGTGGCCGAGTTGGGCCCTGCCGTCAGCGGCTGGCAGGTGGGGGACCGGGTGGCGGTCAACTGCGTTATGTCCTGCGGCCTTTGCTTCAACTGCCAGCGGGGCCGGGATTCCATCTGCCTGGAGCGCAAACTGATCGGCATCCACGTCGACGGGGCCCTGGCCAAATACGTGAAGGTCAAGGCCCGCAGCCTGGTGCCCCTGCCCGATGCCATCACCTTTGAACAAGGAGCCATCACCACCGACGCCGTGGCCACTCCCTATCACGCCTTGAAGGCCCGGGGCGGCCTGCGCAGCGGGGACTCGGTGGCCATCATCGGGGCCGGCGGCCTGGGTTCCCATGCTGTCAAGCTGGCCCGGATCATGGGGGCCAAGCCGGTGATCGCCGTGGATGTATCCCCGGAGGTGCTGGCCCGGGCCCGCTCCTTTGGCGCTGATTACGTGGTGAACGCGGCTAATGACGACCCCGTGGAGGCGGTCGCCGAGATAACCAAGGGCTTGGGGGTGGACCTGGCCCTGGAATGCGTGGGCTCGGCCCGGACCGTTACCTGGGCCGTACAGATGACCTGCGTGGGTGGGTGTGCGGTGGTGGTGGGCCTCTCCCCGGAGTCCATCGACCTGGGGGAGATCACGCCTTTCGTGCGCAAGGAAGTGGCCCTGATGGGGTCTTCGGCCTTTGAAACCAAGGAGATCAAGGAGCTGGTGGACCTGGCGGCGGCGGGCCGCCTGGACCTGAGCCAGTCCGTAAGCGGCACCTTGAGCCTGAAAGAGATCAATCAAGGATTGGAGCGGCTGGAAAAGAATAAGGGCGACATCGTGCGCCTGGTGGTCAATTCATTTTAAAGGGGGGCGATATGGGGCTTAGTGAGCAGTAAGGCCTACAGCCTGACAGAGGCGGTGAAGGAGATCCCGGACGGCGCCATGGTGGCGGTGGGAGGGAATATCAACTCCCGCCGGCCAATGGCGCTGGCTCTGGAGATTATCGCCCAGAAAAAACGCGGGCTCACCCTGCTGGCCCTGACCGCGGGCCTGGCCTGCGATGTGATGATCGGGGCCGGCTGCGTGCGGCGGCTGCGTGCCTCCTACACCGGCCTGGAAATATTCGGTATGGCCCCCAACTTCCGCAGCCGCGCCGAGGCGGGAGAGCTGGAGATCGTGGAAGAGACCGAGATGAGCGTCACCGCCGGGCTGAGGGCGGCCCTGTCGCAGATGCCCTTTTTACCGGCCCGGGTGATGCAGGGCACGGACATATTGTCGGTGAGGCCTGACATCAAAATGGTCTCCTGCCCTTACACGGGCCGGGCCTTTCCGGCCCTGCCCGCCATCAAGCCCGGGGTGGCCCTGATACATGCCCTGGCCACTGACGAAAAAGGCAACGCCTGGCTGGGGGGGAACCTGGGAATCGACATCGAGGCCGCCCAGCTGGCGGACCTGACCATAGTCTCATCCGAGGAAATGCTGAGCCATGAGGAACTGATAAAGCGGGGGGTGGACATAATCGGCCTGTGCGTAGACCGGGTGGTGCCGTCGCCGGGAGGGGCCCGTCCCACCTCATGTCATCCCCGCTACCCCCTGGAGGGCGATGAGATCCTGGACTACCAGGAGGCCTGCGCAGCGGGGGAGTTTGAAGCCTATGTGAAAGGGCTAAGGAGCAGAAACAACCTTGCCGGACTCAACTGAGTACAGCATAGACGAGCTATTGGTGTGCCAGATGGCGCGCCGCATGCGCAACCAGGAGCTGGTGGTGCAAGGCATTGCCACGCCCCTGGTCTTCACCGCCTTTGTACTCGCCAAAATGACCCACGCCCCGGACCTGTACTTTATGTACACCGTGGGCAACACCCTGGCCGATACACCGGGCCGGGTGGGTATATCCCATATAGAACGCCTGACCCTGGACGGCTGCCTCAAGCGGGTGACCATGGCTGAGATCAACTGCGATCTGGCCCCGCATTTCCGCCCCCGTGAGTTCATGCGCCCCGCCCAAGTGGACGCCAGGGGAAACTTCAACAACACCGTGATCGGTGATTATCACCGGCCCCGGGTCCGTCTTCCCGGGGGGGCTGGCATACCAGACGCCTCAAACTTTAACGAACATCTCAGCTTGTACGTCCCGCGCCACTCCCCCCGGGTTCTTGTAAAAACCATCGACTTCCGCACCGGCCTCGGCTATGGCGGCGATTCCCAAGACCGCAGGGCCTGGCCGGTGGTGGAGGCCGGTCCCAACCTCATCCTCACCGACCTGTGTGTTTTCGACTTCCACCAGGGAAACGCCCATCTGGCCAGCCTGCACCCGGGAGTGGATCTGGAGCAGGTAAAGTCGCTCACCGGATTTGAGTTTTCTGTGGCCTCACCCCTGCCCCGGACTGAGGAGCCCACGCCTGAGGAACTGGCCTTGATCCGGGAAGAAGTCGATCCCCTGGGCATACGCCGCCTGGAGTTCATGGGCGCAGGAGAACGAAGCACGGCCCTAAGGGAGATCCTGGCCCAGGAGCGGAGGAATAACTGACCCCGGGAGGCCCGGCCTCCAGGGATTATCTGTGTCTCGGAGCGGTAAATGAGTGAAAAGGTTCCCAACTTTGACGAGTTTTTGGGTCTGACCTACGGCCAGGTTCTGGACAAGCTGGCGGCCGAGTGCCCGGACAAAGAGTTCCTGGTGTTTCAGGAAAAGCGCCTGACCTATGCCCAGTTTCATGAACGGGTCTTGCAGATGGCCACCGCCCTCAAGAAATTGGGCCTGCAAAAAGGCGACCGAGTGGGAGTCCTCTTCCCCAACTGCCTGGAGTTCCTGTTCGTGCAGCAGGCGGTTTTATACCTGGGCGGCGTGTTCATCTCTCTTTCCACCCGCTACCGCAAGTTCGAGATCACCTACATGATGAAGCACGCGGGCGCCCGTTTTCTCTTTTGTATCGACCAGTATCTGGGCGCTGATTTCGTGGCCCTGCTCGAGGAGATAAGGCCCGAGCTGCCTGAGATGGAGACCATCGTGGTCAAGGGCGAAAACACGCCGGCTTGGGCTACGGCCTATTCCCAGGTGGAGGAGATGGGGAGGGAGATCGACCTGACCGCCATTAACAGCGACCCCCCGGAGCCCGAGGACATCGCCTCCATTTTATACACCTCCGGCAGCACCGGAACCCCCAAGGGAGTGATGTCCTCCCACCGCTGCCTGCTGTGGGACTCCACCCGGGTCTGCGAACGCCTGCGCATCGGTCCGGACGACGTGTTCTTAATGATGCTGCCCTGCTCCCACATATTCGCCTCCTTTGTTCTTTTAACCAACGCCATGATGGGCCGCTCCAAAATCATCGTCATGGAGACCTTTGAGCCCGGCGAGGCCTTGGAACTCCAGCAAAGGGAAAAGGTGAGCGTGCTCTACGGCGTGCCCACCATGTTCACTCTCATGCTTTCCCATCCTGATTTCGACAAATACGACCTCACCTCCAACCGCACCGGCTACATGTCCGGGGCCGCCTGCCCGGTGGAGCTGGTGCGGGCGGTAATGCAAAAGATGCACTGTAATATCAGCGCCGCCTACGGCATGACCGAGGCCTGCTGCATAACCATCACCAAGTACGAAGACGACGAATACATCAAGGCCAAAACCGCGGGCTATCCCATCCGGGACCTCGAGCTTAAGATCGTGGATGAAAACCGCCAGCAGGTGCCTCAGGGCACTGTGGGCGAGATCGGTATCAAGGGCCTCAATCTTTTCTCCGGCTACTTCAGACAACCCGAGCTCACCAAGGCCGCCCATGATGATGAGGGTTTTTTCTATACCGGCGACCTGGCCATGCTCGATCCCGACGGCCGCCTGGTGGTGGCCGGACGCAAAAAAGAAATGATCATCCGGGGCGGGTTCAACATCTACCCGGCGGAGGTTGAGGAACAGATCTGCCTGATCCCCGGGGTTCAATATGCAGCGGTGGTGGGGGTTTCAGACCCCAAGCTGGGCGAGAGGACCGTGGCCTGCGTGATGCCCGAACCAGGCCATGACCTGGACCCGGAGTCCATCCGCGCCTGGTGTAAGGAACGGCTGGCCAATTATAAGGTGCCGGACTACGTCAAGGTAATGGAGCAGTTTCCCATGACCACCACCAACAAGATCCAGAAGTTCAAGATCAAAGAAACCATGGAAGCTAAGTTGGGGGGACACAAGGAGTAGGAATGTTCCAAGAACTGTTTAATCTAGAGGGCATGGCCGCCCTGGTAACCGGAGGCTCCTCGGGCATCGGTCTGGAGATAGCCCGCTACCTGGCCCGGGCCGGCGTCAAGGTCGGTATCATCAACCGCAGCCGGGAAAAGGGCCAGCAGGCCGCAGAGGAAATAAAAAAGGAGGGCGGACAGGCCGCAGCCTTTGCCGCCGATGTGTCCCGGGAAAACCAGGTGGAGGCGGCGGTGCAGGCCGCGGAAGAAGAGCTAGGCCCTTTGGACATCCTGGTAAACAGCCACGGCATCAACATCCGCAAAGACGCCCTTGATTTCGAGCTTTCCGAGTGGCAGCAGATCATCGACACCAATCTCACCGGCGCCTACCTGACCTGCCGCACCGTGGGCAGGGGCATGGTGGCCCGCAAGTGGGGCGCTATCGTCAACATCTCCTCGGTGGTATCGCTGGTGGGCCGGCCCGGCCTGGCCCCTTACAGCGCCAGCAAGGGCGGTATAAGCCAGATGACCCGCACCCTGGCCATGGAATGGGCTCCGTACGGAGTAAGGGTCAATGCCATCGGCCCTGGCTTCATACGCACCCCCTTGACTGAACCCCTGTTTAATAACCCGGATTTTTTAAAGGAAGTGGACCGGCTTATCCCTCTGCAAAGGGGCGGCGAGCCCAAAGAGCTGGTGGGGGTCGCGTTGGTCCTTTGCTCTCAAGCAGGCAGCTATATAACGGGTCAAACCATCTATGTGGATGGTGGTTGGTCAATATCTTAAGTGACGCCCTTTTCCAGGACAAAGGCAAGAACACAACCATGAGGAGGGAATGATGATTAAAAATTTTTCTCTAATCCTGGCGGCGGCCGCAATGGTCTGCCTGCTGATCGCTCCGGGGGTTCCGGCGGCCAAGCCGATCCTCATCGGCAACCTTTCCGGCTTCACCGGCACCTACTCGGCCATGGCAAAAATGCAAAAAGACTCGGTGGAGATGGCGGTGGCCGAGATCAACAAGGCGGGCGGAGTCTTGGGCCGGAAGCTGAAGGTCATCAACGAAGACACCGAAACCAAGCCCTCCGTGGGGTCCCGCAAGATCGAGCAGCTTATACTGGAGAAGAAGGTTGACTTCTGCGTGGGGTCCATCAGCTCCGCCGTCACCTTGAACATGATGCAGATCGCCAAGAAGTACAACAAGGTTCTGATGGTTGTGATCTCGCAGTCGCCCAAGATCACCGGCGCCAACAAGAACAAACAGACCTTCAGGGTATGCGCCAACCCCCTGATCACCTCCAGTGCGCTCTGCAAGTACATGGTTAAGAACCTGGGCAAGAAGATCTATCTTCTCACCGTGGACTACGCCTGGGGCCGGGGAACCTCCAAAGCCTACCATGCCGCCCTGTCCAAGGTGGGTGCCGATATCATCGGCGAGACCTTCTTCCCCTTGGGCACCAAGGACTTCGCCCCTTACTTCGGTAAGATCAAGGCCGCCAAACCCGATGTGCTCTTTATCACCGCCGCGGGCAACGACGCCATCTCCGTGGTTTCCCAGGCCCAGGAATACGGGCT
>JASFOZ010000135.1:0-8975 GCA_050116255.1 Desulfarculaceae bacterium | reverse complement strand
AGTAAGACCAGGGCCGAGATGATCCCCCTGTGGCAGGAATTGGGCCTGGATGCTCCCCTAATCACTGAAAACGGCGGGGGTGTATTCGCACCCGCCTCTAGCCCGCTGGCGCTGGGCGCTGGCTGGGAAGAGGTGTCCCCCGAATGGCAGGTGCGGCGGCTGGGCCTGAATATTAGCCAGGTTCGCCAGAGGTTCGCCCGTTTTAAGGATAGGTTTGAGGCCAGGGGGTTTGGCGATCTCAGCGACCAGGAGGTCTCTCATCTCACCGGCTTGTCTCTGGAGCAGGCCGCTGCCGCCCGCGGGCGCGAATTCAACGAGCCGGTGGTATTGCCCCAACCCGGGGAACAAGAGGCTGGGTTCAGAAAAGCCGCGAATGACCAGGGCCTGACCCTCACCCAAGGCGGCCGTTTCTTTCATCTTTTGGCCGGGGCGGACAAGGGCCGGGCCACTAAGCTGGTCATTGACCTGTACCGGGATCAAGACCCGGACCTGGTCACCATGGGCCTGGGCGACTCGCCCAATGACCTGCCCATGCTTTCCGTGGTGGACGATCCGGTGCTGGTGGCGCGTCCAGATGGAATTCATGCCAAGATCGATCTTGCCGGGCTGAGGCTCCAGCCACAGCCTGGCCCCCGGGGCTGGAACCAGGCGGTGCTCACTAAGATAAAGGAAGTTTATCCTGAAGATGCCTAAGAAATCGCGAGCCGGCCAGGTACTGGGCCTGCTCTTGGAGGCCGATCAGCCGCGTTCGGGCCAGGAGATCGGTGAGCGCCTAGGCTGCTCCCGGGCGGCGGTGGGAAAGGCCGTCGCCGGCCTGCGGGAGCAGGGGTTTGTCATTGAGGCCCGTTCCCGCCTGGGCTACACTCTGGTGTCTGAGCCGGATATGGTCTTGCCGGCCAGGCTGGAGGCCCGCCTTTCTTCCCAAAGCCTGGGCCTGCCCTTGATCCATTTCGACGAGATTGACAGCACCAATCTGCAGGCCCGCAAACTGGCCGAGGGGGGCGCTGAGCATGGCGCCTGCCTGGTGGCTGAGTATCAAAGCGCCGGCCGGGGCCGGCTGGAACGGCGCTGGCTGGCGCCGCCGCGAACCTGCCTGTTGTTCTCGCTGATTCTGAGGCCTCGCTGGGGCCTGGACCGAGTCTTCGGGCTCACCAACCTGGCGGCGGTGGCCCTTTGCCGGGCGGTGGAAAACCTCTGCGGCCTGAAACCAGGCATTAAATGGCCCAACGACGTGTTTCTGAGGGCTACAAGTTGGCCGGAGTACTGACCGAGTTCACCTGCCGGGCCGAGGTGCTGGAGTTCGTGGTTTTGGGGGTGGGCCTGAACGTGAATCTTTCTCCGGCCCAGTTGGCCAAACTGCCGGCGCCGGCAGCCTCATTAAAGGCGGACCTGGGCCGGGACGTGGACCGCGCCTTGCTTTTGGCGGCCTTTTTGACCGAGATCAGCGAGCTATATCCCGAGGCCGCGGCCGGGGCCATGCACCGGCTGGGCCTGGAATACAATCGCCGCTCTTTGCTCATAGGCCACAGGGTGGCGGTGCGGGACGGCCAGGAGGTCCGCTCCGGCATTGCCAGGGGAGTGGCCCCGGATGGAGCCCTGCTCCTGGAAGAGGGCCCGAGCCGGATAACCTCCATCCGTCACGGCGACGTCACCGTTCTTTCCATGGAATAAAGAAACATTCTCCAAGCAGGGCGGCCGGGGCCGCCTCTAGGAATCGCGCCCACCTATAACTACTTACAGATACAGGACAAAATCCCGCATATTGCCCCTTTTTATATTCCCTTGCCAAAGCCGGCGGCCTCTGTTAAATTGTCAACCCATTATTACTATAGGTTGACAATAAGAGGTTTTAATTGTCTATAGACCTTGCTCAAAAAGACAAGACCGCCCCTGACAGCGCCCGGCCCACCCTGGATCAGGCCGCCGCCTGGCTGGAACCGGATTCCCTGGCTGCCCTGGGCGAACTCATGGCTGTGGCGGGCCGCCTGCGGGAGCAACACCTGGGCAACGAGATCGAATTCTGCGCCATTGTGAACGCCCGTTCCGGACGCTGCAGCGAGGATTGCGCCTTTTGCGCCCAAAGCGTTCACCACCGGGCAGAGGCCGAGGTATATCCCTTGCTGGATAGCGACCAGATAGTGGCCCGGGCCAAGGCAGCGGCAGCCCATGGGGTGCTGCGCTTCGGTATTGTGACCAGCGGGCGGAGTTGCCCGGAGGGGGCGGAGCTGGATGCCATCTGCCGGGCCGCAGAAAAACTGCGCCAACAGGAGATAATTCTGCCCTGCGCTTCATTGGGCCTGCTCAAACCAGGGCAGGCGCAGCGCCTGGCCTCGGCGGGCTTTACCCGCTATCACCATAACCTGGAAGCCGGTCCCGAATATTTCCCCCGGATATGCAGCACCCACGGGTTTCAGGCCCGGGTGGATACGGTTCTTATGGCCAAGGAGGCCGGGCTGGAGGTCTGTGTAGGGGGGATCGTGGGCATGGGCGAAAATCCCCGGCAGCGGGCCGATCTGGCCCTGGCCGTGTCCGAGCTGGAACCCCAGAGCGTGCCCTTGAATTTCCTTAACCCCATCCCGGGAACGCCTCTAGGGGGGCTGACGCCTTTGACTCCGCTCCAGGCCCTGGCCGCGGTGGCGGTTTTCCGCCTTTACAACCCCCAGGCCCACCTGCGGACCTGCGGCGGCCGCCATCAGGTGCTGGGACCCTTGTCCCCTTTTATGTACGCCGCCGGGGCCAGCGCCACCATGACCGGCAACTACCTCACCACCGAAGGCCAGGACCCTCATCAAGATGCAGCCGAGGCGGCCGCCCTGGGTCTGAAGCTGATTAAAAATCTCAGCAACCACAGTGAGCGCAAATGAACAATAGCGACTACATACGGCAAGACACCGAACACCTCTGGCATCCCTTCACCCAGATGAAGATCTGGCCTTCTGAGCCTCCCTTGGTGATCGAAAGGGCTGAAGGCAATTGGCTGATAGATGCCCAGGGCAAACGTTACTTTGACGGGGTGAGCTCCCTATGGGTGACGGTTCACGGCCACAACCACCCCAAGATAGTACAGGCCATAGAAGACCAGATGCAGCGCCTGGACCATTCCACCCTATTGGGATTGAGCCACCCCCAGGCCATCCGCCTCTCCGCCAGGCTGGCCCAATTGAGCCCGCAAGGATTGAACCGGGTGTTCTATTCCGAGAGCGGGGCCACGGCAGTGGAGATCGCCCTGAAGATAGCCTTTCAGTTCTGGCAGCAGAGCGGTCGGCCCCAAAAGAAGACCTTCGTGGCCCTGGACAACGCCTATCACGGCGACACCCTGGGAGCGGTCAGTGTGGGCGGAATGGAGCTGTTTCACCAGATCTACGGCCCCCTTCTTTTTGAGGTGCACCGTTTGCCTCAACCCCACTGCCGCCGCTGCCCCTTGGGCCTCAGCCATCCGGATTGCGGACTGGCCTGCGCCCAGGCCCTGGAGCCCTTGTTGGCCCAACACGGGGAAGAGGTCTGCGCCCTGATCATCGAGCCCAGGGTGCAGGGGGCGGCGGGCATGATCGTTCAGCCTGAGGGATACCTGAAAAAGCTTCACGGCATTTGCCGTGAGCACGAGGTGCTTTTCATCGCTGACGAGGTGGCTACTGGTTTTGGCCGCACCGGCAGGATGTTCGCCTGTGAGTTGGAAGAGATATCCCCGGATATCATGACCGTGGGTAAGGGCCTGACCGGGGGGGTGCTTCCTCTGGCCGCCACCCTCACCAGCGAGGCGGTGTATGAGGCCTTTTTGGGTGATTATGCTGAATTCAAGACCTTTTTCCACGGCCACACCTATACCGGCAACCCCCTGGCCTGCGCCGCCGCCCTGGCCAGCCTGGAGCTTTTTAAACAAGATGATCTGCTGGGCCGGCTGCCCGCCCGCATCGAACAGCTCAGTCAGGGCCTGAACCGGATTGCAGATATGGAACACGTGGCAGAGGTCCGCCAACAGGGCCTGATGGTGGGGGTGGAGTTGGTCCAAGACAAAGAAACCGGCGATCCCTATCCACCGGAAATGCGGATGGGTCATGAGGTTATCATGGCCTGCCGCAAGCGCGGCGTGATCATCAGGCCTCTGGGGGACACAGTGGTCTTGATGCCGCCTCTTTCCAGCACCCCGGAAGAGCTTGATCTTCTCTTAGATGCCTTGGCCCAGGGTATAGCCGAGGTCACAGAGGGCAAGCGGTGTCTGGCTGCCAGCCTTTAATATTGCTGCGCTCCCGTTTGCAGGAGATGAAAAGCCAGAGGCTGGACCGAACCCTGACTCCGGTAGGCCCGGTCACCGGCCCCAGGGTGACGGTGCGCGGCCGCGATTGTCTGCTCATGGCCAGCAATGATTATCTGGGCCTTAGCCGGCATCCTTTGTTGAGCAGGGCCGCCCAGGAGGCTGCCCAGTACTGGGGCACTTCCAGCGGCGCCAGCCGCCTGGTTTCAGGAACCCTGGACGGGCACGTTGCCCTGGAACGGGCCATAGCCGATTTCAAGGGCGCCGAAGCCGCGATTTTTTTGGCTACGGGATATATGACCAATCTCGCCGTCTTGACCGGCCTGGCCGGCCCTGGCGACCTCATCGTCAGCGACGAACTCAACCACGCCAGCATCATCGACGCCAGCCGACTCTGCCGGGCCCGGGTCGAGATTTACCCCCATTGCAATGTTGAGGAAGCAGGCCGCTTGTTGGAGAAGGCCCCTTGCTCAGGTCTTCGGCTTCTGGTCACTGACGGCGTATTCTCCATGGATGGGGATCTGGCCCCCCTGCCCGAGCTGGTGGAGTTGGCGCGAAAATATCAGGCCTTGTTGGTCATTGACGACGCCCATGCCACCGGAGTTTGGGGGAAAAGGGGACGAGGCACCCTGGAGCACTTCGGCATGGAGCCGGACCCAGAGGTGGTAAACGTGGGCACCATCAGCAAGGCCCTGGGCGGGTTCGGCGGATTTGTGGCCGGCGCCTCGGAGGTGATTGGGACTCTGGTGCACCGGGCCCGCTCTTTGCTCTATACCACGGCGCCGCCGCCTGCTCAGGTGGCGGTGGCCCAGGCGGCCTTGGGGCTGGTGGATGCCGAGCCCTGGCGGCGGGAAAAACTTCACCAGCTTTCAGCCCGCCTGCGCCGGAACTTTATGGATAGGGGATTTAGAATGCTTAGCCGGGAAGGGCCAATTATCCCGGTATTGGTGGGGGAGGCGGGTAAAGCGGCTGAACTGGCCGAGGGTTTGTGGAGAGAGGGTGTCTTCGCCCCGGCTATCAGGCCGCCCACCGTAGCCCGAGGCACCAGCCGCATACGCTTTTCCGTGACCGCCGCCCACAGTGAAGAGGATATGGACTATACAGCCGAGGCCCTGGCCAAAGCCTCTCAGGAAGCGGGATTATGAGACCACCAGGATTGTTTGTTGCCGGTACTGACACCGGCGTGGGTAAAACCATGGTCAGCGCCGCCCTGCTGCTTGCCCTGCGCCGCCGGGAACATGATGTGGGATATCTCAAGCCAGTGGCCACCGATGGTTTTTGGCAAGATGGCAAGTTGATCAATGAAGACGCCTTACTGGTGCGCTCGTTGGCGGGGCTGGAGGAGGATTTCAACCAGATCAACCCTGTTTGCCTGCCCCTGGCCTTGAGCCCTTTGGCGGCTGCCCGCCGGGAGAAGCTGGAGCTCTCCTTTCTTCAGATTGTGGCCGCCGTCACCGAGGCGTTCGGCCGTCACCGCTTCACCATAGTGGAGGGGGCTGGCGGCCTGTTGGTGCCCATCTGTGAGGGTCACACCATCTTGGATCTTATGGGCGAATTGGTCCTGCCGGTTCTATTGGTGGGCCGGCCCGGTTTGGGCACTATCAATCACACCCTGCTCAGCTTGAATGCCCTGCGCGCCCGGAGCTTGCATGTGGTTGGCTTTTGTTTTTCCGGTACTGCAACAGGGAGCGGGGAGGATGCTTCAATCTCTGAGAACGCGGAGCTCATCCGGGAGTTCTCAGGCGAACGTTTCCTGGGGACATTGCCTTGGGTGGGGGAGAAAAGCGGCGGCGACTACGATCCCGGCCTGGTGGCCGAATTGGCTGGGGATCATCTCGACCTGACGGCCTTTACCGACTTGATTTATTGACCAGTGGTTGCACAAGGCCTGGAAGGCCTTTTTTCAACATCCCGGGCGATAAATGGCGGTTATTTGAATAAGAGATTACTGGCCAGAGGCGGGAGTTTTTTCGTTTAGGTTTGCTTTATCCGGCGGATTTTTATCAGCGGCGCCAGAACTCGGGCAGGAAGAGGACCAGGACTGTATAAATCTCCAGCCGTCCCACGATCATCTCCACTGACAACAGCCACTTGGCAATATCGGGCAGGCCGGCATAATTGCCGGCCGGGCCCACCTGGCCCAGGCCGGGGCCGATGTTTCCCAAGCAGGCGATGGATGCGGAGAAAGCCGTGGTCAGGTCCAATCCCATGCCGGCCAGCACCATGGCTCCCAGGAGGAAGCTCCCCAGGTAAAGGCCCATGAATGCCCAGATGGAGCCCACCACGTTGCGTTCCACCACCCGGCCCCCGATCTTGACCGGAGCCACCAGGCGGGGATGCACCAGCCGGTGCAACTCAAAGTAGGAACGTTTGAGCACCACCAACACCCGCATGCACTTGGGCCCGCCGCCGGTGGAGCCCGCTGATCCCCCCACGAACATCAGGGCCACCAAAAAAGACAGGGCCAAGGGCGGCCACAAGCTGTAGTCGGTGGTGGCGAATCCAGTGGTGGTTAGGATGGTGGCGGTCTGGAAGGCGGCCAGGCGCAGGGATTCATGAACTCCGGCGTCTTGGTAAAAAAACAGGACTACAGCCACTCCCAGGGTGCACTGGCCGAACAGGTTTATATAGAACCGCCACTCTTCGTCTTTCCACCAGGCGTTCCACCGTCTCCTGAAAAGATGAAAGTGGAGGGAAAAGTTGATGCCGGCCAGAACCATGAATACGGTGACCACCCACTCAACATAAGGGCTGTTGAATCCGGCGATGCTGGCGTTTTTGGTGGAAAAGCCGCCTGTGGCCATGGTGGCGAAGGCGTGGCAGGTGGCGTCGAACCAGTCCAGTCCCCCGGCCATGAGCAAGACCACTTCGGCGCCGGTCAAGATGGCATAGACTTTCCAGAGCACCGCGGCGGTATCGGTGATGCGCGGCTGCAGCCGGTCCGGGCTGGGGCTGGGCACTTCCGCCTTGTAAAGCTGCATGCCGCCTACTCCCACAAAGGGCAGAATGGCAATGGAAAGGACGATAAAGCCCATGCCCCCCAGCCAATGGGTGAGGGCTCTCCAGAAGAGCACCCCCTTCCCGGCCGCCTCCACGTTGGTGAGTACGCTGGCCCCGGTGGTGGTGAAGCCGCTTACCGACTCGAACACGGCATCGGTAAAGGAGAGGAAGTCTCCGGAAAGAAACAGAGGCACTCCCCCCAACAACCCGGCGGCGGCCCAGGACAACCCCACAATAGCGATGCCCTGACGGTGATTAAGGCCGCCGGCCTCTTTATCCCTAAAGAGCCAAAACATGCTGGCTCCCACCACTATGCCTATGCCGGCGCCGGCCAAAAAGGCGGTCCAGGCGGCCTCGCCAAAGTGGAGGGAGATAGCCATGGGGGCCAGCATGCAGATTCCCAGGCCCAGGCAAAGCAAGCCCACCAAGGATGCGATATAGGCTATTCCCACAGGCGGTTATCCTTAGAAAAACTCAAGACTCACGGTGAGCAGTTTTTCCACCTTGCTCACCACCTCGCGCAGCAGGAAGATCACCAAACGGTCGCCGGGATTCACTACGGTCTTGCCGCTGGGGATCAATAGCTCGCCGTTGCGGATCACCGCCGCCACCAGCGCGCCGGAAGGCATCTTCACTTTGGCCAGGGGTTTGCCGACCAGAGAGGAAGTTTCCAGGGCCTCCACCTCGATCACCTCGGCATCATCGCCGGGAAGCGCGGCCACGCTTAGCACCTTGCCCCGGCGCAGTTGGCGCAGAATGGCGCTTACTGCGGCGAAGCGGGGGCTCACCACCAGGTCCAGGCCCAGGGTGCTCACCAAGGGCACGTAACCAAGATGGGCCACCCGGGCGATGATGCGCTTGGCGCCCATCTTTTTGCCTAACAAGGCGATGAGCACGTTGCTTTCTTCATCATTGGTTATGGCCGCGAATACATCGGCAGCGCCGATGTTCTCTTCCTCCAGGATGTTTAGGTCAGTGCCGTCGCCGTTTAGTATGATGACATCGTCAAGCTGGTCGACCAGCTCTTCACAGCGCTTATCGTCGGACTCGATAATACGGATTTTGATATCACGCTCCCGGGCGCTGGCCGCCACCTGCCTGCCGATGGCGCCGCCGCCCACGATGACCAGGTTTTTGACCGGGTCGGCCTGAAGGCCGAAAAGGTCCACCACCTTATCGATCTCAGATTCCCGCACCACCACGTAGGATAAATCATCGGACAGAATCACATCTCCACCGCCGGGAATGATCACCTGGCCCGAACGTTCGATGGCGGCGATGAGAAAGGAAGGACCTCCTTTGGGGTGAAGCTCGGCCATCTTGCGGCCCACCAAATCGCTGGTGGGGGGGAGCCTTAGACCCAACAGCTTGACCTGGGCTTCGGCAAAGTCCGATACCGAAGAAGCCGCCGGGACTTCCAGGAAGTGGATTATCTGGTTGGCCACCTCCCGTTCCGGGTTGATGACCACATCCAGGTACAGTGCCTTGGCGCCGACTTCTTCGATAAAACTCAGATAGTCCTCGGAGCGGATGCGCGCCATGCGGATGGTGGCGGGGGACAGAAGGTGGGCGAAACGGCAGGCCTGCAGGTTTACTTCGTCACTGTCGGTGACCGCCACCACCAACTCTGTGTCGGCGATGCCGGCTTGCTTCAGTACCGAGGGACTGGAGCCCATCCCTTGCAGGGTTTGGACGTCCATTTGTTCGTTCACCTTGCGCAGGG
>JASFOZ010000134.1:0-8994 GCA_050116255.1 Desulfarculaceae bacterium | reverse complement strand
GAAGGTGAAAAGGGCAAAGGCGCCGGCCATATGAATGAACGCCAGCACCTCTAAGCTGAGGAAATCGGCGATCCCCCAGGCAGCCCAGTCGTTGTAGAAATAGTACAAAAGCCCGGTGGCCATTTGCAGGGGCAGTATCAGCACGGATATGCCCAAATAAGTCAGCCTTTGCAGGGGGTTGTGCTTGGTCCGTTCGCTCTTGGGAACCGGGTGGGACTCGCCTTTGAAGATGCCGAAGGCGTAATAAAAGGCCACGTCAAACAGGCGCTTGGTGGTGGGGATGTATTGTTTCCACTCGCCGGTGGTGGCCATCCAGAAGAGAACAAAGGCATAAAGCACGATCCAGGTCCAGGCGCAGAAATTGTGAACCTCCACCGCGGTTTTAAAACCCAGCCAGGTGTAACTGCCGTGGATCTCCAGCCCTGTGATCAAGAGCCCCAGGATGAGTGCAGCCTGCATCCAGTGCCAGAAGCGCTCGAAGCGGGTGTAAAGATAGATCTTTTTCATCTCGCAAGCATTTTCGGCGCTCATGGCTTTCTACTCCTCTTTTCTTGAGCGGCGGGTGAACAGTCTCAAGCCGCCATGAAACAGGACCCCGGCCAGCGCCCCGGCCACGGCCAGCCAGCCAATGACTTCCAAGATGCCGCTGAAATCGCGTCCGGGCATGTAAACGCCGGTAATGTTGGCCAGGCGGCCGTTACGGCTGTGGCAGTTTTCGCAGGACAGGACATCTTCCTCAGGCGCCACCTGGTGGGTGATTTGGAAGTAATATTCGGTTTCTACAAAGCCGTAGTCACCGCTAAAGGGCAGCCCCACGTAATTCATACCCGCGGTTATGGCCTTTTTCCAATCGTAAGAACCCCAGTAAGCCATCTCGTCCTTGCCAAAGAGGTGGGGCAGCAACATGGTTAGGTTCTTTTTGTCATAGGGCTGCTTGCCCCGATGCACCTTGAAGGGGTATATGCGCGAGTTGGGGTCGCTGGGCCCGCCCTTGATCTCGGTCAGCACCACCGGCCGGGAGGGGTCTATTTTGGTGGTTAACATGGTGTTCACTATGGAGCCGTTGAACCAGCGGTACTCGGGAACCACGTTCATGCTCCACTTCATGTCACCCTTGTTGGTGAAATAGACCGGTCTTTTAACCGGCCCGATCTTGACCATTTTCTTAAAGGGCTTGCCGTTCTTTTTATTGCCCGCCTGGGACCAGTCCCACCACATCTTGGTGGGCAGCTTGCGGGCGAAGGTGGGGATATGGCAGCTCTGGCAGGCCACCTTGTCGGTGTGATCGTTGGCCTTTATGCCTGGCTTGTGGGGTTTGTCCGAATGACAGGATTCGCAGGTGATACGGGAGATCTGGTCGTCTTTTAAAAGCGAGATACGCTTGGTCGCGGCCGGGGTCTTGTAACAGCGGCCTGAGATCTTGTGCACAATGGTGGTATGGCAGCGGGTGCAGCTGAAGTTCAGCCCTTTGACGTCCATGTGCACATCAAGGGATTTGTCCGGCTTGAATATGGAGCTGTCCAGGTCTCCATGCTTGACTCCGTCGCCCCCGCCCCCGAAGAAGTGGCAGACCCCGCAGTTGTTGCGGCCGGGCCGGGCCACGCTCTGGGCCACCTTGTTCCAATCCGGCGGGTAGTAGGTCTTTTTGTTGCCCGGAAAGACCTTGGGCTCTTTAACGGGATTACCGGCGCCGGCGGGGAACTTTTTATAGGTGCCGGTCTGTTCATGACAGACCAGGCAGTCAACCTTGCTCTGGTTGCTGAAGTCAAAGCTCTTGTCCTTCCAGCCATACCCGGCATGGCAGGAAGTGCAACGTGGTTCATTGGATGGCATTGATATGCAGAAATTGTTCACCACCAGGCCGGCTTTGCCCAGCTTGGCTTCCGGAGGCGCCAGGGGGCACAACCAGGTCCAATGGATGGTTTTCATGAATTGGCTGGCCGCCTCGGTGTGACAAGACAAACAGGCCTGGGTCACCTCGGGCCCGCTCTGAAAGGGCTTTTTCAAGGCCTCAAACTTGCTGTGGTCGGCGGTGATCCAATGGGGAGGGGCTTGTTCCTGGATATCCCCTGCTCCCGGCGAGGCCTGGGAGACATCCAAGCTAAAAACCAAAAACCCCAGGCAAAGAACAATACCCGGAGATATGCGCCATAGCCATTTTGTTTTCGGCATCAGTATCTACTCCCATTTTGGCCGGGGCAGGGCCCAGATTTAGCGCCGCACTGGGTTTAAACAAGGATGATATCCACGGAGCTCAACAGAAAAAGAAGAGTCATTTAGTAGATATTATAGCAGGCAAAGCTAATAATGGTTAACCGAATAACAAAATGGGTTCTTAAAGACCATAGGTGTTGCATACGGGTTTGGGTGTGAAACAGCCAATGATCCGTAATAGTTAGGCAGGGGTAAAGAATTGTGGACTATATCTTTACCTGAAGCCCAGTTATAATCAGGTTTAAACATGTTTTTGAATCGGTTGCAGTTGCCGCGGCGTAAAGCCTTGCTTGCCCAGTATCATACTTTGCCTCCACATGCCCATGGAGCAAGGCCTGGATTGGCCTGGCCTTTAATTCTGGGAGAGGGTGCCTAACAGCCATGAAGAGCAAGAAACTGAGAATAGTAACCGTGCTGGGGGGCGTCCTGGCCCTGGCGGTGCTTATCCTTTACAGCGGTGGGTTTTTGGATACAGGCAAGATTGAGCCGGGCCGGGAGGCTGCCGCTGTTTCGGCTGCGCCCAAAGGCATCAAACAGGTCAAGGCCTTGGTGGATGTTTTGCCCGATTTTTACGAGGCAGTGGGCACCGTGCGCCCCCGCACCGAAGCCAAGGTGGAAGCCCAGACCCGGGCCCGGGTGCTGAAGGTTGCGGTGCGCCCCGGCGACCGGGTGGAACCAGGGCAACTTCTGGTACTGCTGGACGCCAAGGAGCACAGCGCCCGCCTGGGCCAGGCCCGTCAGGATTTAAAGGCGGCCAAGGCGGCCTTGGACCTGGCCGAGTCGGAGTTCGGCCGTTTGAGCCGCCTTTTTGAACGCGGCGCCGCCCCCAAGCGGGATCTGGACCGGGTCCGGGAGGCGCGCCAACAGGCCACAGCCTCCTTTCGCCGGGTGCAGAAGCAGGTTGAGGAGTCAGAGGTGGCCATAAGCTACACCCGGATCACGGCTTCAGAAAAAGGCCAGGTGGCCAAGCGCTTCGTTGATCCGGGCGATCTGGCCCTGCCGGGAAAGCCCCTTTTGATTTTGCAGACCGGCGGCGGTCTGAGGCTGGAGGCCCTGGTGCGCGAGGGGCTTATCCACAAGGTGCGTATGGGCCAAACCTTGGGGGTGCTGATTCCGGCATGGGGCAAGGAGATTCAGGCCAAGGTTGACGAGATTGCGCCCTCAGCCGATCCCCAGACACGCACCTTTGTGGTCAAGGCGGTTTTGCCGGCCCAGCCCGGCCTCTACTCAGGCATGTTCGGCCGGCTGCTCATTCCCGTGGGTAAACAAAAAGTGGTGCTGGCGCCTCCGGAAGCGATAAAGCGGGTGGGGCAGCTGGAGATGGTGTTGCTCAAAAAAGGCGATGCCTGGCAGCAAGTGTATGTGACCACCGGGCGCTTAATCGGCGGCAAGGTGGAGGTGCTTTCCGGCCTGGACGGGGGCGAAATCCTGGGAGTGGAGTGAGTCGACCATGCCTGATCAGCAAGAGTCCCAAGGCCAGGTGACCGGCCCTGTCGCCGGCCTGGTGCGTCCCTTCCTCAAATCACAGCTTTCGGTGCTTTTGATTATCCTGGCCGGCTGCCTGGGGTTGGTGGCGGTGCTGGTCACGGCCCGGGAGGAGGAGCCCCAGATAGTGGTGCCCCTGGCCGACGTGTTCGTGCAGGCGCCGGGGGCCAGCGCCGAAGAGGTGGAGAAGCTGGTGTCCACCCCCCTGGAGCGGCTCTTGTGGCAGATCGACGGCGTGGAGCATGTCTATTCCATAAGCCGCCCCGGTCAATCCGTGGTCACGGTGCGGTTCTATGTGGGTGAAGACCGGGAGCGCTCCCTGGTCAAGCTGCACAACAAGATCATGATGAACCAGGACCAGGCCCCGCCGCTGGTCACGGGGTGGGTAATCAAACCGGTGGAGATAGATGACGTCCCCATCGTAACTTTAACCTTGCACTCTCCGGACCATAACGATCATCAGTTGCGGCGAATGGCCGAGGAGCTTTTGGCTCGTCTGGCCGAGGTGCCTGATATAAGCCGTACCCGCGTGGTGGGGGGCAGGCCCCGCGAAGTACGGGTTGAGCTGGACCCCAAGCGGCTTTCCGGATACGGCGTCACTCCTCTCCAGGTCCAGCGGGCCTTGCGGGGAGCTGATGCCTCTTTAAAGGCGGGCCGTTTTTCCAGCCTGAATCAATCTTACGAGATCACCAGCGACTCTTTTCTATCCGACCCCCGCCAGGTTGGGCAGCTGGTGGTGGGTTTGCATCAGGACCGGCCGGTATATCTCAAGGATGTGGCCAGGATCCTGGACGGACCCGCCGAGGCCCAGAGCTACACCCGCATCGGCTTTGGGCGGCGGTACTTGAAGGAAAAAGGTCAAGACCCGGGCTGCTGCCGGCGCAACGCCGTGACCATAGAACTGGCCAAGAAAAAGGGAACCAATGCGGTGCAGGTGGCCCAGGATATTTTGGGCCGGGTCGATGAACTGAAAAGCGAGGTGCTTCCCTCGGGGGTGGAGATGAGGGTCACCCGCAACTATGGCCGGACCGCCCAAGACAAATCCGACGAGTTGATGGAGTCTCTTTTCTTTGCGGTTCTCACGGTGGTGGCGCTTTTGGCCTTTACCCTGGGCTGGCGCGAGGCCTTGGTGGTGGCCTTTGCCGTGCCCCTTAGTTTTGCCTGCGCCTTGTTCGTGAACTATCTCTTCGGCTACACCATCAACCGGGTGACCATGTTTGCCTTGATTCTGTCTTTGGGTTTGGTGGTGGACGACCCCATAACCAATGTGGACAACATTCAGCGCCACATCCTCTTGGGCAGGCGCGGCCCTAAAAACGCCACCCTGGCCGCAGTGCAGGAGGTGCTGCCGCCGGTGATCATGTCCACCCTGGCCATCATCGTAAGCTTCGGCCCCATGTTCTTCATCACCGGCATGATGGGACCCTATATGGCCCCCATGGCGGTGAACGTGCCCCTGACGGTTACCTTCTCCACCCTGTGGGCCCTTACGGTGGTGCCCTGGCTGAGCTACAGGCTGCTCAAAAGCCGGGCTCCGGCTCAGACCGGCGAAGCCTCGGCCGGCGTCCGGGAAAGGCAGCGCCAGGCCCATCCCGGCCCGGTGCGCCGAATATACGTGAAGGTGGTGACGCCTTTTTTGGACAGCCGGGGCCTGCGTTGGGGATTGCTGGCCTTGATCTTGGTGCTTCTCGGTCTTTCCCTGACCTTGCCGGTTTTGCGCCAAGTGCCGCTTAAGATGCTTCCCTTTGACAACAAAAACGAATTTCAATTGGTGCTGGATTTCCCCGAAGGCACCACCTTGGAGGCCAGCGACCGGGCGGTCCGCGATCTGGAGAATTATCTAAGCACCATCCCCGAGGTGACCGATTTCACCTCTTATGTGGGAACTTCCTCCCCCATGGATTTCAACGGCATGGTGCGCCACTACTACCTGCGCCAAGGCGGCAACCTGGCCGACATCAGGGTGAACCTGGTACTCAAGGACCGGCGTCAGCAACAGAGCCACGCCATCGTCTTGAGACTGCGCCGGGATTTGAGCGCCATAGCCAGCCGGCACGGGGCGGACCTCAAGATCGTGGAGGTGCCGCCAGGGCCGCCGGTTCTCTCCACCCTGGTGGCCGAGGTCTCCGGAGAACCACAGAAGTCCTATTCAGAGCTGATAGCAGCCGCTGGCCACTTGAAGAAAATTATGGCCCTGGAGCCGGGCCTGGTGGACATCGACGATTCCAGCGAAACCCCGCGCATCCGGGTGAATTTTGTGGTGGATAAGGAAAAGGCCGCCCTGCACGGAGTCAGCACCAGCCAGATCATAGGCTCCCTGCGCCTGGCCGTCAGTGGTGATTTCCCGGCCACCATTCACCTGCCCTTTGAACGGCAGTCCCTTATGGTGCGTGTCACCCTGCCTCGGGTTACGCGCTCCAACCTGGTCAGCCTGGCCCAGGTGCCGGTGAAGACCAGCACCGGCCAAGCCATTCCCCTGGCTGAGCTGGGGCGGTTCGTTGAACTGCCTATCGAGCAACCCATCTATCACAAGGACCTAAAGCGGGTGGTTTATGTGTATACCGAGGTGGCTGGCCGTTCTCCAGCCGCCGCCATCTGGGACCTGCAAGAACGGCTTGAAGAAAAACCTCTGCCTGCGGGCATCTGGGCTGAATGGGCCGGGGAGGGTGAATGGCAGATCACCTTACGGGTTTTCCGGGACCTGGGCCTGGCCTTTGCCGCCGCTATGGTAGGTATCTATATCCTGCTGGTCTTGCAGACCGGGTCCTTTTTCATGCCCCTGCTTTTGATGGTGGCCATTCCCTTGACCATGCTGGGCATCATGCCCGGTTTCTGGCTCTTGAACCTGGTTGCGGGCAAAGTGGTGGCCGGTTTTGCCGATCCCGTGTTTTTCACTGCCACCAGTATGATCGGCATGATCGCCCTGGGCGGGATCGTAATCCGTAATTCCCTGGTGTTGATCGAGTTTATTCAGCAGGCCGTGAATCAACAGGGCCGCAGCTTGAAGGAGGCAATTTTGGAGTCAGGGGCGGTGCGCTTCAGGCCCATTGTCCTTACCGCCTGCACCACCGCCTTGGGGGCGTGGCCTATCACCCTGGACCCCATATTCTCGGGCCTGGCCTGGGCCTTGATATTCGGGCTCTGCGCCTCCACCGCCTTCACCCTGTTGGTGGTTCCGGTTACTTATTTCGCCCTTTATCAAAAACGCATGCCGCAGTCTGATTAATCAAGGGGTCGGCGTATAGGGGGAGAACCCAAGGCAAGGATCCGTCCGGGAGGCTTTTCTTTACTATATTGATTAGGGCCTGAGGTTGTCAAAGGGCTTCTGTTAGCCGGGGTGCTACTGGTCCAGGTCTTTTTTATAACCGCAGTCCTTGTTGGGGCAGCGCAGAATCAGGCCTGAGCGGGTCTTTTTTTCCAGCAAAAATGGGTGTTGGCAATCCGGGCAAGGCTCGGGAACCGGCTTATCCCAGACCGCATAGTCACATTTGGGGAAGTTGTCGCAGCCGTAAAAGGGCTTGCCCCGGCGGCTGGTTTTACCCACCAATTGGCCGCCGCATTTGGGGCAGGACACCCCCACGGGCAGGCCCCGGGAGTAGCGGCACTTTGGGTAGTTGGAGCAGGAGATGAACTTGCCTCCGGAACGGGTGTTTTTGATCACCAGTTCGCCGCCGCACTTGGGGCATTCCTCCCCCAAGGCCTCGGGCTCCTTTTGTTCCACCGGCTTGCCCTCGCTGTCCAGGTTGATAATGTTTTTGCATTTGGGATAGGCGGAGCAGGCCAAAAAGGGGCCATAGGGGCCGCTCTTGCTCACCATGGGGGCGCCGCATTTGTCGCAATCAACGCCCGGGTCTGGCGCCGGCGAGGACACCACGATCTCGCCTTTTTCATCCCGGGTGAAATCGCTGGTGAACTTGCACTCAGGGTAGCCGCTGCAGGCCAGGAACTCGCCGTTCTTGCCGAGCTTAATGGCCAGGTTTTTGCCGCAGTCCGGGCAGGAGATGGAGGTGGGCAGGCCTTTGCCCTTGATCTGGCGCATGTTGGTCTGGGCCTGCTTCAGGGCCTGGGTAAAGGGGCCGTAGAATTGGCGCAGAAGCTTGCGCCAGTCCTGGCTGCCCTCCTCGATCTGGTCCAACTCCCTTTCCAGGTTGGCGGTGAAACCCACGTCCATAATCTGGGAAAAGCTCTCCACCAAAAGGTCGTTGACTATGACCCCCAGTTCAGTGGGGCTGAGCCGCTTTTTGCGGTCCTTGTTCACATATTCCTTGTCCTGCAAGGTGGAGAGAATAGCGGCGTAGGTGGAGGGGCGGCCGATGCCTTTTTCCTCCAGCTCCCGCACCAGGCTGGCCTCTGTGAAACGGGGCGGAGGCTGGGTGAAGTGCTGGTTGGGTGTGATCTCCTTCAGATTCAGTTCCTGGCCCTCCTCCAGGGGCGGCAGCACGCCTTCCTGGGGCGAGTCTTTCTGCTCAGAACCGTTGTCATCCTTGCCTTCTTCGTAGACTGCGGTAAATCCCTGGAAAACAAGGACCTGGCCGCTGGCGCGCAAAATCCCCGGTCCGGCCTTTATCTCCACCTGGGTCTGGTCATAGATTGCCGGCGCCATCTGGCAGGCCACAAACCGGTTCCAGATCAAGCGGTATAAGGCCAACTCGTCTTTTTTCAGGTATTTCTGCAAAGACTCCGGGGTGCGGGCCGCTGCCGTGGGCCGGATGGCCTCATGGGCGTCCTGGGCGCTGCCTTTGGATTTATAAAAAACCGGCTTGGCAGGCAGATAGTCCGGGCCATAACGCTGGGAGATCAGCCCCCTGACTTCACTCAAGGCCTGATCCGCCAAACGGGTGGAATCGGTGCGCATGTAGGTTATCAAACCCATTTGGCCCTCACCGGTCTCCAGGCCCTCATAGAGCCTTTGGGCCAGGGCCATGGTCCTCTTGGGGGTGTAGCCCAGCTTACGGAAGGCCTCCTGTTGCAAGGTGGAGGTGATAAAGGGAGGGGCGGGCCGTCTTTGGCGCTGCCTTTTGGTTATCTTCTGCACCGAAAAGGTCTGGTCTTTGACCGCATCCACTCCCGCCTGGGCTTCTTCGGCGGTTTTGGGCTCGTATTTCCGGTCGTTCAGCCGGGTTAAAAGCGCCTTGAACACCGGCGGCTGGCCGGATTCCATTAACGTGGACACGGTCCAATATTCCTGGGGCTCAAAGGCGCGGATGGCCTTTTCTCTTTCCACCACCAGCCTTAAGGCCACCGATTGGACCCGGCCAGCGGAGAGGCCCCTTTTCACTTTTTCCCATAGTAAAG
>JASFOZ010000133.1:0-9066 GCA_050116255.1 Desulfarculaceae bacterium | reverse complement strand
ATGCGGGGTATAAAGGCGATATCAACAGGTGATCCCTCTGGAGGCATGAGATCCACCTTGTTGAACCCTATGGCCTGGGCCCGTCGCCGCCCTTGGCTGATTTCCATTTTCAGATGCCCGGCGCCGACTTCCCAGGCCCTGGTTACCTGTACATCCGGCAAGGCCAATAAAGGCTCGGGATTACCGGGTCCGAAAGGAGCCAAATGCGACAGGGGTTCCATGACCGTTGCCCCCAGGTCAGACAGGTCCACCTGCGCCTCTATCTCCAGCTCTTCCGCCTGCCCAGGGGGCGGCAGCTGCTTGGCGGCGGCCTCAATCAGAGATTGCGCCAGGCGGGGTAGTTGGTCTTTGGGCAGGGTGGCCCCCGCAGCCAGGGAATGGCCGCCGAAGGCCACAAACAATTCTTCCGATTGAGCCAGGGCCTTTTGCAGGTGGAAACCGGGCCGTGACCGTCCCGATCCCACGGCCATGCCGTTCTCCAAGGTGAAGAGCATCACCGGCCGGCTGCTGTGCTCCAGTAAGCGGCTGGCCACGATCCCCAGGACTCCCTTGTGCCAGCCCTCCTGGGCCAGAATCAAAAAGGGCGCTTGGGCTGATTCTGGATCAGCCTCCAGTTGCTCCAGGGCCTGGCTGAAGACCTGGGCTTCTACCTGCTTGCGTTCCTGGTTAAGCTGATCCAAGGTCTGGGCCAGGGCCTGGGCCTGGGAAGTGTCTGTGGCCAGCAACAGCTCCAGGGCCGCTGAGGGATGATCCAGGCGGCCGGCGGCGTTCAATCGGGGCACCAGCCCAAACCCCAGGTCTCTGGTCTCCCAGGGAGCTTTTATCTGAGCGATCTCGGCAAGGACACGCAGCCCCAACCGGCTTTTTTGGTTCAGAAGCTTCAGGCCCTCATTCACAAAGATCCGGTTTGCCCCCACCATAGGTGAAACATCGGCGCAGGTTCCCAAAGCCACCAGGTCCAGGCATTGGCGCAGATTGGGCTCAGGGCGGTTTTGAAAAAAACCATCATCCCGCAAGGCGGCGCGCAGGCCCGCAGCCAGATAAAAGGCCACCCCCACCCCGGAGAGGTATGTGGGCAGGGCGCAGTTGTCTTGATTGGGGTCGATGATGGCGGCTGCCGGCACCGGGGGTCCTGGCGGTATCTGATGGTGGTCAGTGATCACCACTTGCAGGCCCAGGGAGTTGGCCTCGGTCACGCCCTGGTGGTCGGAAATTCCGCAGTCCACGGTAATGACCACCTGGGCTCCGGCCTCGGCCAGGCTGCGGGCGGCCCGGGGTTTGAATCCATAGCCGTCATGCAGACGGTGGGGCAGATGCCAGGTAACATTGGCCCCCAGTTGGCGCAAAAAATCCACCATCAAGGCGGTTGCGCTGACTCCGTCGGTGTCATAATCTCCGGCTACGCCGATGGTGAGGCCCTGCCGTATAGCCGGGATCAAGACCTCCAGGGCCCGGTTCAATCCCCGCAGGCCTTGAAACGAGGGCAAACGGCCCAGGTCCGGCTCCAAAAACTCCCGGGCCTGCCCCGGATCGGTGATGCCGCGATGGCATAGGACTTGGGTCAGCCAATCAGGAAGTCCCAGGCCTGCCAAACCCTGCACCGCCCGGGGAGTGGGCGGTCTGAGCCTCCATTTTTTGGGAACTCGCTCAAAAACCATCGCCGTACTATATACAGTGGTATGTAAATGGTCAAGCACTATATATTGGGTTTAGCAAGGTCTTATGGTTATTGACTAAATCTTTGGTAACTGGGCATTCACTCCATGCTCACCAGGATGACCGGGCATTTTCAGAGAGACCAGATGTCCCAGAGACGGGTGAAGTTGGTTGGCGAAATTGCCTATTTTCTGGGATCGGGCAGCGGCGCCAAGGAAAGAACCCGGATTGGAAGTGAGGCCTTTTCCTCAGGAATGCCAGGTTCAATTGAGTAAAGCAGGTTGGGCCTGAAACCTTTTGCTTTGGTTTTTTGATCAACGCCCATTTGACGGGGTGGCCAACCTTTTCTATACTCAGCAGGGGGCACTGCCGTGTCCATCTGGGAAACATAATTAAACATAGGAGCCGCTGCCATGGCCAGCGAAGAGAATGCGCCTGCGCCGAATTTCATTCGTAACATCGTGGCCGAGGACAACCGCACCGGCAAATGGGAAGGGCGCGTGGTTACGCGTTTCCCGCCGGAACCAAACGGTTATCTGCACATAGGCCACGCCAAATCCATATGCATCAACTTTGGGCTGGCATCAGAAAACCAGGGAGGAGTCTGTCACCTGCGCTTTGATGACACCAATCCCACCAAAGAGGATGTGGAGTATACCGAGGCCATCAAGGAAGATGTGCGCTGGCTGGGTTTTGACTGGGGCAGCCACCTTTATTACGCCTCCGACTATTTTGACCAGCTTTACCAGTACGCCCTGGAGCTCATTGAAAAGGGTAAGGCCTATGTGTGCGACTTGAGCGCGGAGGAAACCAGACAATACCGGGGCACCCTGACCGAGCCCGGTAAGGACAGCCCCTTTCGCGGCCGATCCGTGGAAGAGAACCAGGATTTATTCAAGCGCATGAAAGCCGGCGAGTTCGAGGATGGTTCCAGGGTGCTGAGGGCTAAAATCGACATGGCCTCACCCAATCTGAACCTGCGCGACCCCACCATGTACCGTATTCGCCGGGTGAGCCACCACCGCACCGGAGACAAGTGGTGCATCTATCCCATGTATGATTTCACTCACTGCCTTTCAGACTCCCTGGAGAGGATTACCCACTCCATATGCACCCTGGAGTTTGAGGATAACCGCGCCCTCTACGATTGGTTTTTGGATCAACTGGGCGTTTACCATCCCCAACAGATTGAGTTCGCCAGGCTCAACCTGGAATACACGGTGATGAGTAAAAGGATACTTTTAAGCCTGGTGGAGCAAGGCATCGTAGATGGCTGGGACGATCCCCGTATGCCCACCCTGGTGGGAATGCGCCGGCGGGGCTACACTCCTGAGTCCATCCGCTCCTTCTGCGAACGCATCGGCGTGGGTAAAAAAGATTCCTGGGTGGGGCTGGACAAGCTGGAGAAGGCGGTCCGGGACGACCTCAACACCAAGGTCCCCCGGGTTATGGCGGTGCTCAGGCCGCTTCGGATAGTCATCGAAAACTATCCCCAGGACCAGGTTGAGGAGCTGGAGGCGCCATACTATCCCGACGATCCCCCCAAAATGGGACACCGCAAGGTGCCTTTTTCCCGGGTGCTGTACATTGAACGTGACGACTTTATGGAAGACCCCCCCAAGAAATTCTGGCGTTTAGCCCCGGGCCGGGAGGTGCGCCTGCGCTGGGCCTATTACCTGACCTGCCAAGAGGTGGTCAAGGACCCAAAAAGCGGCGAGGTGGTGGAACTTCGCTGCACCTATGATCCCGCCACCAAGGGAGGGTATTCGCCCGATGGGCGTAAAGTCAAAGGGACCATCCATTGGGTGTCTGCGGAGCAATCCCTCCAGGCTAAGGTGCGCCTGTATGATTTGCTCTTCAGTAAACCTCGACCGGGTGCTGGCGGTGACTATAAAGATGACCTTAACCCCAAGTCCTTGGAAACTCTATCTGAAAGCAGGGTGGAGCCGAGCCTGGCCCAGGCCCTGCCGGGGAGCCATTTCCAGTTTGAACGTATCGGCTATTTTGTGGTCGATACCAAGGACTCCAAGCCGGGCCAGCCCGTGTTCAACCGGACAGTCACTTTGCGGGACACCTGGGCCAAGATCATGAAGAAGAGCCAAAAGAAAACCAAATAGGCTGGGCGTGACGATAACTGCTTCGGTAAAGGCAAGTATTCTAAGGGTTAAGTGAGTTCCCGGTTCAAGGCAACTTGCTGCGAAACAAGTCCACTACTTTTTATCCACGCCGCTTGCTCAGGGATCGTCCGAACCCAGACCGCAATGAGATTGCCGCTGAACCGACTATGGCTGAAGCCGTCCTCCTGCCAACTTACGGTTCTAATTGTTGCATCCCCTTCTGCCAGACGCTGGTCCTTGAATGAAATATTTATCTTGCTGGTTCATGGCCAGTGCTGGGCAAACAGTTTTTTGTCTGGCTTATTCGGCTATTTAGTACCGGCAGTATGGGAATTATGATAAAAATAATAAGATACTTAAGCAGCCGTGATTTTCACAGGGGCTAAAAGCGCAAGATGGGATTGGTTAGTCACATTCTCCTGGTGGAAGACGACAATGAGACCAGGGCCCTGGTGGCCTCAGCCCTGGAGCTGGAAGGGCACCGGGTTAGTCAGGCTGTCAGCAGCGAAGAGGCCTTGGATCTTTTAAAACGCCATGGATTCCAATTGGTGTTGACCGATCTCTATATGCCGGGCGCTGACGGCATGCGGATTGTGGATCAGCTTCAGGAAATTTCTCCCCGGACTCCGGTTATTGTAATGACCGGCATGGGTACGGTGGATGTAGCTGTGAGGGCCATGCGCAGGGGCGCATTCGACTTTTTGGAAAAGCCCCTGAGTATGGATAAATTGCGGTTTGCGGTGCGGCGGGCCTTGGAGCGGGCCGCCTTGAGTTATGCCCAGGATTACCTGCGCCGGGAACAGCCCTACATTTACCGCCTGGATAACATTCAGGCGGAAAGTGAGGCCATGAAGAGGGTTTTGGAGCGGGTGGCCCGTATCGCTCCCAGCGAAGTCACCGTACTCATCACCGGTGAGACCGGAACCGGCAAGAGCCTCATAGCCGGAGCGGTTCATTTTAACAGCGAGCGTCAGGCCTCCAATCTGGTGACCGTAAACTGCGCCGCCCTTACCGAAACCCTTTTGGAAAGCGAGCTTTTCGGTCATGAAAAGGGGGCCTTCACCGGCGCTCACAAGGCCCGTACCGGCCGCTTTCAACAGGCTCATGGGGGCACCCTCTTCTTGGATGAAGTCGGTGATATGAGCCCCGCCCTTCAGGCCAAGGTATTAAGGGCCATAGAAGACAAGGTTATTCACCCCGTGGGCGGCGGGCGCTCCATCCATGTGGATGTGCGTATCATCGCCGCCACCAACCACAACCTGGAAGAAGCAGTGCGGGAAGGCAATTTCCGGGATGACCTTTACTACCGGCTGAATGTCGCCACCTTGCGTATCGCCCCCCTGCGCGAGCGCCAAGAGGATATAGTCCCTCTGGCGCGGAAATTTGTCAGAACCATCTGTCAGGAAGCCAAATCCAGGCCCAAGACACTGAGCCCGGCAGCTGAAGAGGCCCTGAAGGCCTATCACTGGCCGGGAAATATCCGCGAGATGAGGAATGTTATCGAAAGGGCGGTGCTGTTTTCCGGCACCGAGGAGATAACCATTGACGATCTGGACCTTAAACAGTCCCGCCAACCCAAACCGTCCGATCTGATGAGCCAAACCCTCAATTTGACTGAATTGGAAAGCCGCGCCATTGTGGCCGCCCTGGAGAGCGCCGGCTGGATTCAGAGCAAGGCGGCCAAAATGCTGGGAATAAGCCCCCGCGCCCTTTCTTACAAGCTGGACAAGCTTAAGCTAGACCATCCCAAATTAGCAGCCCGCCGCCGCCGCTAGTCACTTACGCGGCAGTGCCATTTACGAAATCGTAATTACAATTTCGTAATAAAACCGATTCTATTACCTTTCCGCAGCTATTTCCTCCTTTCAAAATTGCAATATTAATAAGTGGGCCCTTATTTATAAAACGCTGTATTTATTAATATAATTATTAGTTGTTATTCTTAAGTACGGTCTTGTTTGCCGGTATTTTCCAACTTGGCATTATTCTTGCCCTATAGAGAGTCATCTTGGTTTCTCCAAAAATATAGATCAAGTAAGCCTTTGATGAATGGAGGGAAAAAATGAAAGCTTGGAACAAGGTGCGCAAGTTGCTCAAAGACGAGAGCGGCATAAGCGCGGTGGAGTATGCGCTGTTGCTGGCCCTGATCGGCGCTGGTATCGCCACGGCGGCCTACACCCTAGGCGGCCAGGTGCAGAGCAACATCCAAAACGCTACTACCGCTCTGCAGGGTGGGTCTTAAGGATTAGGGAATCCGGAGGCTCAGACCAAAGAGGGGGTTTGGGCCCGGTAACTTAGTATAGATAAGCACGCTAGAAAGAAAGGAAATTTCCATGAAATTTGTAAGCACTATCAAAAAGCTGGTCAAAGACGAGAGCGGCATCAGCGCGGTGGAGTATGCGCTGTTGTTGGCCCTGATCGGCGCCGGTATCGCCACGGCGGCCTACACCCTGGGCGGCCAGGTGCAGAGCAACATCCAAAACGCTACTACCGCTCTGCAGGGTGGATCCTAGGAAGTTATGGTGGCTGGGGAGAACGGTCATGCCGATGCGCGGGCGGGCAAATTTGTTGACCGAACTCAGGGGGCCCCATTGGGGCCTCCTCCCAGCCTTTTTCTGCCTGCCTTTGTTCTGGCCCCCTTCAGGCGGGGCCCTTTCCATGCCGGGCACATGGGTCCTAGTGCTGGCCGCCTTGATGGCTAGCTACGACCTGGCTACCCGGCGCATTCCCAACTCCCTAAACGCCTTGGCCGCCCTGAGCGGCTTAGCCTGGGGACTGTTTGTCTGGGGTCTTCCTGGGCTCGGGCAAGCGGTCCTTGGCGGCCTGACTGCCTTTGCTTTAATGGCGGTTATCTACTTTATAGGGGGGGTTGGAGCTGGTGATGTAAAGGCCATGGCCGCCCTAGGGACATTTTTAAGTCCCTGGGGGGCATTTGAATTGTTTGTGTTCACGCTTTTGGCCGGGGGCGTCTTGGCGGTGCTGAGGCTGGCCATTGCCCGGCGGGGCGTCGCAATAAGCGGAGGGCAGGGCGTATTCAGACTGCAGGCATCCGGCCTGAGTTTGCCCTATGGTGTTGCCATCTGCGCCGGCGCCTTTTGCGTAGTCTTATCGGGAGGAGTGGCATGAACCGGATCCGTAAACTGCTGCAGACTAGCCACGGTTCGGTGATTGTGGAGTTTGCCCTGTTTCTTCCTATCATCTTGGTGCTCATGTTCGGAATCATCGAGTTGGGTGCGGCCTGGAATGCCAAGCAAATGCTGGTCAACGCCTCTCGGGAGGGGGCCAGAATGGGCAGTCTGCTCAACGACCCCAGCAACGGCAACACTCAGGTCATACAGATGGTTACCGGTTTTCTACAACAATCAGGGTATCCGGGGTCATTCTCCGTGGTCTCTTCGGGAGCGGACGGCAACCCGGGCGACCAGGTCCAGGTGACTATCACCAGTGACTATCAGTTCCCGGTGTTGAGCAGTTTTATTTCTTCCTCAATAGCAAACATAACTTTGACAGCGGCGACTGTCATGCGGCATGAGTAGGAGGCCAAATTGCGACGTAAGGGATCTATTTTTTTCCTGATTTTGGCAGTAGCCTTCGCCGCCGCAGCCGCGTGGGGAGCCCACCGCTGGATTATCAATAAGGCCCACCGGGAAGCGGCCCAGCGGGCCACCTTGGCGCCGGTGGTGGTGGCCAAGGTGGATTTGAAGACAGGGGCCAAACTGAGCGAACGGAATCTGGTGGTGATTCAAAAGCCTGCTCCCACTCTGCCTCCGGGGCATTTTTCCCAGGTTGAGCAGCTAAAAGGACGGGTGCTGCGCCTACCCGTACTGCGTGGCCAGGTGCTGTTGGTCTCTCGTTTGGCCCTGAAGGGCAACGCCGGGGGCATGTCTGCGGTGGTGCCGGCGGGATATAGGGCCATGACCGTGAGGGTAAACGAGGTTATCGGGGTCGCGGGCTTTGTCCAGTCCGGTGACCGGGTCGATGTTTTGGCCACCGTGGATAAGGGCCGTTTCCGTGAAGATCCCGCCACCCATGTAGTTTTACAGGACATTCCCGTATTGGCGGTGGGCAAGGAACTCCCTAACGAGAAAGAAGCCAAAAAGGCAAAGAATCAGCGGGTGACCGTGGTGACCCTGCAAGTGAGCCCTGATCAGGGGGCGCGCCTGGCCTTGGCGGTTAGTGAGGGCAAGATCGTTTTGGCCCTTCGCAATCTGGCCGACCGCGGCAATGGGGATGCTTCCGGGGTCAGCCTTTCTTCCTTGGTGAATCCGGCCGTTCCTGAGATAACGGTGCAGGTGGACGAAAATCCACCGCCCCAAGCCCCTGTGACTAAGGCGCCGCCTAAGGTGTCGGTTGAGGTTATCAAGGGTGTCAAACGGAGCACGCAGACCCTATAAGGAGGTGGCGGCTGTGTCTAGGTTAGTTCAGATATTTTTCCTGGTTGCCTGCGGAATCATGGCCGCTGCCACTTATGCCTGGGCGACTGTTCCCTCTTTGAGTACGGTGGAGATCAAGTCCGGTCACTCGCGTCTGGTGGATCTTCCCGCGCCCGTAAAAAGAGTGAGTGTCGGTAAATCCGAGGTAGCCGATGTGGTGGTTATCAATCCCCGCCAGCTCTATGTCAACGGTATCAAGGTGGGCAGCACCAATATCAGCCTTTGGGGTTCCGATGAGAGACTGATGGGCGTGTTCGAGGTCAGAATCAGCCGTGACCTGGCCCGCCTGAAAGAGCACCTTTATCAGATATTACCCCGGGAGCCGGTGGAGGTGCGGGAGTTAGAAGGCAAGGTCGTGTTGTCGGGAAGGGTTTCCAGCCTGGTGGCCCGGGAGCGGGCCGAGGCCGTGGCCAAGGCCTTTGCCCCCAAGGATGTAACCAGCGTAATCGAGATTGGCGGCAACCAACAGGTGCTTTTAAAGGTGGTGTTCGCCGAGGTGAGCAAAAACGCCCTGAAGAGAATGAATTTCAACCTGGGGTTTTTCAATGCCGCCGGCCAATTTTTGTTCACCTTTTTAGACGGGCTTGTCTCCCCCAAAGAATCTGAGTTCGGAATCAGGCATTTTTATACCGAATTTGAGTTCTCTAAGAATATGAACGGCATGTTTGGCTGGAACACTGGTGGAGCCGGACGCATTTTGGGGTTTGTGGATGCCTTGAAGGGCGATGGTGTGGCCAAGATTCTGGCTGAACCCAACCTGGTGGCCACCAGCGGCAAAAAGGCAGAGTTCTTGGCCGGAGGCGAATACCCTATCCCTGTCCCCCAGCGTGACACCATTGCCATCGAGTTCAAGAAGTACG
>JASFOZ010000132.1:0-9070 GCA_050116255.1 Desulfarculaceae bacterium | reverse complement strand
GCGTTGTTGGGGCATAGGTGGTTGCCATAGGTGGTGGCCGCCGGGTAGGCCGCATTTAAGATGGTGCCCTGCGGGATATCGATCTTAACCGGCCGCACCATGCCGTCATTGTGGGGGATGTCGGGGTTGACCATCTGCAAGAAGGTGAGCAGGGTGGCCGAGGCGCTGGAGGTGTAGGTGCCGTTTACGAATCCGTTGGTTTGGGCGTCGGTGCCGTTGTAGTCAAAGGATATCTCTTCATCTTCAACGGTGATCTTCACTCTTATGGTGTATACGCTGCCCGGGTTTTTGCCGTCGTAAAAAACCCGGGACTCGCCTTCATATACGCCGTTGGGGATAGTACGGATCTCGGCGCGCATCATCTTTTCGGTGGCGTCGAAGAGATATTCCTTGTGGGCCTCGAAAGTCTCCAGGCCGTAGCGGTCAATGAGCTTTTTGATGCCGCGCTCGCCGATAACGCAGGCCCCGATCTCCGCGCGCATGTCCTCAGCCACTATATCCAGGCGGATATTGGCGAAGATCAGGTCCCAAACGTCCCGGCGCAGCTTGCCCTTTTCATAGACTTTGACCGGCGGGATGCGCAGGGCCTCTTGCCAGACCTCGGTGGCCTCGGGGTTGTAACCGCCTTGCACCGCGCCCCCGATATCCGCCTGATGGCCCTTGGTGGCGGCCCAGGCCACCAGCTTGCCATCGTAGAAAATGGGCTTAAAGGCGGCGACATCGTTGTTCTGGTTGCCCAAACTGAAGACGTCATTATGAAAAATCACGTCTCCGTCGTGGAGATCGTCGCCAAAGTACTCCACCAGGTATTCACAAACCGGCCCCAGACTAAAAGCCAATATGGGCAGGTTCTCGCACTGCTCCAACATCTTGCCCTTGGCGTCGTAAAGGCCAGTGACAAAGTCCTTGGCCTCACAAAGGATGGGCGAGCGGGTGGTGCGCGCCAGGGCTATGGACATCTCTTCGGTGATTGACTTAAAGCGCCTCTGCAGAATGGATACCAGGACCTTGTCGATCTCAACCCTGCTCATTTCTCGATCCTCCTCAATACTTCGTCCTCTTTGGATGGCAAATAGATGGCCATGCTGCCGTAGCTGTCCACCACCATGCGGTACTCCGGAGTGATGAAAGTGCTGGTGTTGACCTGCTCCACAATGGCCGGTCCTGATATTTGCATGCCGTGTTTTAAACCGGCGCCGTCATACACCGGCACTTGGCTGAACTCGCCGTCCTTGGGCACATAGGCGTTACGGTTGCCTTTCAGGGCCGAGCTGGCGTCTTCGCCGAAATAGGCCTCCTTTTTAAACCGGGGCTTTTCGGTCACGCCGATGGTCCTCACCCGCATGTTTATAAGCTCCACCGCAGTGCCCAAGTCGCTGAGTTCATATCCGCAGAGGGCGTTGTGCGCCGGATGGAAACGGGCCTCCATGGCGGCGATATCACCCTTTTCCACCTCTTCCCATTCCACGGGCACGTTCACTTCGTGGTATTGCTTGAGGTAGCGCAGATCCAAAGAGTAGAACGTCTGCACCCTGTCTTTGGGAATGCCTTCGCTGGCCAACAGGTCCACGCCTTCTGAGCGCATATCCTCAAGATACTGCTTGAAACGGGCAATATCTATGTCCTTGAGCAGGCAGGGGTAAGTGCGCACAAAATCATGCTGGAGGTCGCTCATCAGCATGCCGGCGGCGCAGAAGATGGAAGACTCACGGGGGACCAGCAGCAGGGGGATTTCCAGCTCCAGGGCGATCATACAGGCATGATTGGGACCCGCCCCCCCGGCCACCACCAAGGGGAAGTCGCGAGGGTCAGCGCCTTGTTTGACCGCCACTTCACGCACCGCCGTGGCCATGTTGACGTTGATCACCTGGTACATGCCTGCCGCTGCTTCCTCGATGCTGTAGCCCATGGGGTCGGCCACCTGGGTCTTGATGGCCTTACGGGCTTTGTCCATATCTAAAGGCATTTTGCCGCCGGCAAAAAATCTGGGTGAGAGATAGCCCAGGACCAGGTCGGCATCGGTGCAGGCGGGGAGTTCTCCGCCCAGGCCGTAGCAGGCCGGGCCTGGCGACGAGCCCGCCGACTGCGGCCCCATGCGCAGCAGGCCGCCTTCGTCTATCCAGCCGATGGAGCCACCGCCGGCGCCGATGGTCACCACGTTGAGCATGGGCAGGGCTATACGGCGGTGGTCGATCTCGCCTTCGGTGGTGACCAGGGGTTTGCCGTCTTTGACCAAGGCCGCATCAAAACTGGTCCCTCCCATATCCACGGTGATCAAGTCCAACTGGTCATGCACCTGGCCATAGGCAATGCCGGCCACAGGCCCGCCTGCCGGGCCGGAGAGCAGGGTGGTGGCTGCGTTGGAAGTGGCCGCCTCCGGCCTGACCACGCCACCATTGGACTGCATGATAAGGAGCACGCCCTGGTATTGGGCCTGGTCAAGTTTGCGCACCAGGCTGTCCAGGTAGTCGCGCAGTATCGGCCCCACAAAGGCGTTCAGACAGGTGGTGGAGACCCGGTCATAGAATCTGATGGAGGGAATCACCCGGGTGGATACGCTCTGGTAGGCCTCCGGCATAAGCTCGGCCACCATGGCCAGGGCCTGTTCCTCGTGGACGGGATTGGCGAATGAGTTCATGAAGCAAATCGCCACCGCCTCCACGCCCTCGTCTTTGAAGAGGGCGCAGGCTGCGGCGATTTCGTCCGTATTCAGAACCTCGATCTCTTGGCCGGCGTAATCCAGGCGCCCCTTCACCGGCCGGCGCAGATAGCGGGGAACCACCGGCTCCACATTGGTGTAACGGTTGTTGTACTGTTCTTCGCGGATGCCCCGGCGCATCTCCAAGGCGTCCCGCACGCCCTCGGTGGTGATGAGCCCGGTTTTGGCGCCGCGCAAGGTGAGCACCGCGTTGGTGGTGACGGTGGTGCCGTGTACGATGGTAGTCACCTGGCCCAGAAAATCCCCCAAGGACAGCCCTCGGGCTTCGGCCATCTCGCCGATGCCTTTCATGGTGGCGATGCTGGGATCTTGGGGGGTTGACAACACCTTGTATATTTCTGAGCTGCCGTCCTCCATGGTGAGCAAGAAGTCGGTAAAAGTACCGCCCACGTCGATTCCGATTTTGTACTTCATTTGCCGCGTCCAATTCCGAAAGGTGGTCTAGAAAATGGAAGGCTCTTCCAATTCGCCTAATACCTGCCGCATCACACCAGCCATCTCACCCACGGTGGCATAGGCCTGGCAGCATTCCACCAGAGAAGGCATTACGTTTTCCTTGTTTTTGAGCGCATTCTCCAAAGAATTCAGGCCGGCGCTGACATCACTCTGCGAGCGGGTCCGCTTCACTTCCTGGAGGGAAGCGATCTGCTTCTCGGCCGATTCCTCGGTATACTCATGCAGAACCACTTCCTCCTCTTCCTCATTTTCAACATATTTATTGACGCCTACTTTGATGCGTCTGCCTTCGATCAGATCCCTTTCCCATTCATAGGCCTGGCGGGCCACCTTGCGCTGCACCTCGCCGCTTTCCACCGCCGCCACCATGCCTCCCCATTTTTCCACCTGCTCCATCTCCTCCAGGATTTTTTGCTCCATCTCTTTGGTGAGGGTTTCGATGAAATAGGAGCCGGCCAAGGGGTCCACGGTGTCGCGCAGGCCGATCTCATCCATGAGCAGCTCGAGGGTGCGCAGGCTGATGAGGGCCGAGTTGGGAGTGGGTATGGTGAAGGCTTCGTCATAAGAGCACAGGGCGGTGGTCTGGGCGCCGCCCAGGGCCGCCGCCAGCCCGTAATAGGCCCCGCGCATGATGTTGTTCATAGGTTGGGCCTTGGTGAGCCCATAACCGCCGCCGCCAAAAAGGCCCCGCAAGAAAAGGGCCTTTTTGTTTTGGACACTATACTTGTCCCGCAGCAGCTGGGCCCAAAGCTTACGCGCGGCCCGGAACTTGGCCACTTGCTCCCAGAGGTTGCCGAAGATGTTGAAGTTGAAGGAAAACCGCCCCACCACTTGCTCGGGTTCATAGCCTCTGGCGACCACGTTATCAACGTAGGCAAAGGCGATGGCAAAGGCGTAGGCGATCTCCTGGGCCGGTGTGGCGCCGGACTCACGGATATGGTAGCCGCAGACGCTGACCGGGTTGCAGCGGGGCAGCTTCATCTGAGCGGTGGCGTATTCGATTACGTCGCAGGTCAGATCAACCGCCGGGCGCACCGGAAAGATCCAGGCCCCCCGGCCGATGATTTCCTTGAGGATATCGTTCTGGGGGGTGGCGCTGATCTTGGTTACGTCCACTCCCCAGCGGCGGGCCAAGGCCTCGTACATCGCCAACATAATAGGGGCCACGGCATTGATGGTTAGGCCCGAGCCGATGCGGGTGAGGTCGATGTCCTTGAAGGCGATCTCGAAATCCTCCAGCGTGTCTATGGCCATTCCCACCCGGCCCACCTCGCCCACGGCATGGGGATCGTCAGAATCGTATCCCATCTGCGTGGGGAGGTCGAAGGCGACATTCAACCCGTTCTGGCCGTGGCTGATTAAAAGTTTGAATCTCTCGTTGGTCTCGGCCGGGGTGCCAAAGCCGGAGTATTGGCGCGTGGTCCAGGCGCGGGAGCGATAGCCTTGGGGGTGCAAGGCCCTGGTAAAGGGAAACTCGCCCGGCGCGCCCAAGTCGGTCTTATAATCGAAACCCACCTGTTTCAGATCTTCGGGGCCATAGGAAGGTTTGACGTGAATGCCGCTGTGCAGCTCCACATCCAAGATGGCGTCCTTTTCGTCTTTTGTATATTTGGCCACTCCCATGGGGACCTACTCCCTTCCCTTTTCCGCTACAGCCTGGGTAACGCCTTCGATCATCTCAGGCAAGGGCGTTCCTCCCGGAAACACCCCGGCCACCCCCAGATCCTTTAGCGGGGAGATATCCTTATGCGGTATAACGCCGCCCACGATAACGGCCACGTCGCTCAAGCCTCTTTCAGACAAGGCCGCCATCAGCCTTTTGCTTATGGGCAGGTGGGCTCCGCTCATGATGGAGAGTCCTATGGCATCCACAGCCTCTTGCTCGGCTGCATGCACTATTTTTTCCACGGTTTGGTGCAGTCCGCTGTAGATAACCTCCATGCCGGCATCGCGCAGGGCATGGGCCACCACCTTGGCCCCTCGGTCATGTCCGTCCAAGCCGGGTTTGGCCACCATTATCCGAATAGGTCTTTTTTTAATTGCCGCCATGGTTGCTAATCATTCTCCTCTGAGTCCTTTTGCATTCGGGCCAGCATCCAGAGCCTGCCCGCCTTGAGGTGCTCCCGGCAGACCTGGGCCGCTTCCTGATCTTTTCCTTTGTGCAAGGCCTGCAGCATGCGGCGATGATCGCTGAGGGAACGGGCGGCGGCCTGGGGCTCTCCCATGAGGGCCACCCTGAAGCGGTGCAACACTTCAGCCAAGTCGTTTATCATGCGGGTGAGCATCTCCGAGTCAGCCGCATTATAGATTATCTCGTGAAAGGTGGTGTTCAGTTCCACCAGTTGTTTGGAATTCCGCTGCTTAAGGGCGGCCGCGAATTTGTCCACGTTATCTTCCAGTCTTTTCAGAAGATCCGGTGACATGCGCTTGGCCGCCCGTTCCACGGCATAGGACTCCAAGGCGGCCCGTACACCCATGACTTCTTCAATTTCCCGGGGCGAGAAAGGCCGCACCATGTAGCCGCCTTTGTTGCGTTTAAGCACCAAATTTTCTTGGGCCAGGCGGTGCAGGGCTTCGCGGATAGGAGTGCGGCTGGTGCCCAGTCTTTCCGCCAGCCGCTCTTCGACCAGGCGCTCTCCTGCGGCGACTTCACCCTTAAGGATCATGCGCCGCACAAGATCTGTAACCTGCTCACCCAGAGGACGGCGCTGTATTTTGATCGGGGTGGCCATAGTTGCTTACCTCCAAAAACCGACCATTCGGGCGATGTTGGTCCGGAGCACTTCATGGGTGCCGCCGCCGTAAAGCAAAAAGCGGCAGTCGCGGTAAAAGCGCTGAACCGGGTATTCCATGGAATAGGCGTAACCACCCATGATGCGAGTGGCCTCGTCACAGCAGCGGCAGGCCACCTCGGTGGCGAAATACTTGACCATAGCTGCTTCTTTGTCGCCGCGGTCACCGGAGTCTATGAGGCGCGATGTTTCATAGAGCATCAGTTCCGCAGCCCAGATATCGGTGGCCATATCTGCGATTTTAGCCTGAATGAGCTGGTAGTTGTTGATGGTTTTGCCGAACTGACTGCGCTCCCGGGCGTATTGAAAGCTGGCCTTATAGGCGGCCTTGGCAAGACCCAGGGCCAAGGCCGCGGTCATGGCCCGGATCTGGGCGGCGATGGCGAAAAATGATTTGTGGCCCTGGCCTTCTTTGCCCAGGAGGTGGTCTGGAGGCACCAGGCAGTCGTTGAAGGCCACCTCCGCGATCTCGGTGGTGCGGGTGCCCAATAACTCAAAACGGGGACTGACCTGCACCCCCGGCGTGGTGCGGGGCACAAAGAAGAAATTCACCCCCCGGATGCCTTTGGAGGGCTCGGTCTGGCAGAGCACCGTGTAAAAATCAGCTACGGGCGCGTTGGTGATCCAGCTTTTTACGCCCCGGATTAACCATCCGTTTTCTTGCTTGGTCGCCATGGTGGTGACCCTGCCCAGATCTCCGCCGGCCTCTGGTTCGGTGAGGCAGAAAGAACCCACCATCTCACCGCGCATGGCAGGCTCAAAATATTTCTGCTTCAATTCCTTGCTGCCGAAGCGAAACAGATGCTCCGTAGCCATAAGGCATTGTTTGGCAGCCTTGGCAGCCAAAGACAAGAGGCCCTGGGCTAGCTCCTCGCATATGATGCAGTAGAGGGTGCAGTTGCCGCCGCTGCCGCCCTGGTTCACAGGATAGCGTATGCCAAACGCCCGCATCTCGGCCAGCTTTTTAAATAATTCCTTGGGAATGTGCCCGCTTTCGTCCAACTCACGGGCGATGGGGGTTATTTCTTCAGCCACAAACCGGGCGAATATTTGATGAAGCAGTTTTTCAGGGTCTGAGCGTAGATTGGATGAGGACATGCTACTTGCCTCCCTTCAAACCGCTAAGCAAAGCAGGCACCACCTTGAACAAGTCTCCCACAATGGCATAGTCGGCCACCGTAAAAATGGGCGCCCGTTTGTCCCGGTTAATGGCCACAATATACCGGGAGCCCAGGCAGCCGGCGCGGTGCTGGATGGCGCCGCTGATGCCACAGGCAATATAGAGTTCAGGGCGCACCGTCACCCCGGTCTGGCCTATCTGGCGGTCAACCGTGGTCCAGCCTTCTTCCACCGCCACCCTGGTTCCGGCTATTTCCGCACCCAGGGCCTCGGCCAATTGCCGCAACAGCTCAAATCCCTCTGGTCCACACCCCCGGCCTCCGGCCACGATCACCTTGGCCGCGTGCAGGTCGGCTTTGTGTTGGTCTTCTTTGGTGAAGCCGATCAGTTTCACCAAAAGGTCCTTGGGTTCTATTGACACCTCATGGTTTATGATCTTGGCCTTCATGCCTGATTGCCTCTGGGGCATGGACATCACCCCGGGCCGGACCGTGGCCATTTGGGGGCGGGCCCTGGGGGTGTAGATGGTGGCCATCACATTGCCCCCAAAGGCAGGCCTGGTCTGCAACAGGTTTTGGTTCTCCGGGTCTATGGCCAGTTGGGTGCAATCTGCGGTCAGCCCCAGGTCCAGGCGCCTGCTGATACGGGGGGCCAGGTCTCGGCCCAAGGGTGTGGCGCCCAGCAGGAAAACAGAGGGAGAGTGTTCCCTCAAGAGTTCAGCCAGGACCCTGGTGTAAGACAGTGTGGCATACTGCCCCAGGTCAGGGTGCTGAGCCAGATAAATCCGTTTGGCACCATGGGCGGCCAACTCCGGGGCCAGCGCCTCCACTTCATGTCCCAAGAGCACTGCCGACACTTCTTGGCCCAGTTCCTGGCCCAGGCGGGTTGCCGCGCCTAACAGCTCCAATGACACCGGGGCCAGAGAACCGTCCTGGACCTCTGCGAACACCCACACCCCCTGGTATCCGGAGAGATCGGGTATGGGCTCCTGTTCGATATCGGACATCAGGGCCTCGAACTTACACGAGGCCAGGCAGGCCCCGCACTCGGTGCAGAGGTCGTTGATCCGGGCCAGCTTGTCTTCCACAACCACCGCCCCATAGGGGCAGGCCTTTGCGCAGAGACCGCAGCCGGTGCAGTTTTCTTCGACTATCCAGATGGCCATTTCTACATCTCTTTCATATCAGGTTCTTTTCCTGCAGGGCCGACAGCAAGGTCAGGGCCTGTTCTGCAGGTTTGCCTTCCACCCACTCGGTGATCCGCTCCGTCTTGGGGCTGAAGGTCTTGGCGACCTGGGTTAAGGACCCCCGCAGTCCGGTGTTTTTGGCCGGGCAGCCCAGATCAGCGCCATTCCAGGACTCAATGGGGGCTTTGTCCAAACAGGCATCCAGCAGAAGATCGACCCGGGGCCAACGGGGGGGTGTGGGCGAAGCCAGTACCGTGATCAACGCAGGCAGAGGGCAGGTGACTTCCTCCACCCCTTGGGGTAGCTGGCGCCAGGCCTGGATTTGGCCGTCTTTGATCTTGATTTCACGTACGTAGGTTATCTGGGGCCAACCCAGGTGTTCGGCTATTTGAGGGCCGATCTGGGCGGTGTCGCCGTCTATGGCCTGCCGCCCGCAGATCACCAGGTCCAAAGGCTCATCCTGCCCCAACTTTTCCAAGGCCTTGCCCAGGGTAAAGCTGGTGGCCCAGGTGTCGGCTCCAGCGAAAAAGCGGTCAGATAGAAGTACACCCCGGTCGGCCCCCATGGCCATGGCTTCGCTGATTGCATCAATGGCCTGGGGCGGGCCCATGGAGAGTGCGATTACGCGGGCGTCCAGTTGGTCTTTAAGCGCCAAGGCGGTCTCCAAACCCAGGCGGTCGTCAGGGTTGATGATGCTTTCCACTCCCTCCCGGATGAGGGTTCCGGTCTTGGGGTCCATCTTGATTTCAGTGGTGTCAGGCACTTGCTTGACCAGTACCGCAACGTTCATAGCCGCCC
>JASFOZ010000131.1:0-9116 GCA_050116255.1 Desulfarculaceae bacterium | reverse complement strand
TGCCCAAAAGAATCTCCTGGCGGATGCGCATCTGGCGGTCGCCCCCATAGAGCTCATGGGTGATGGCCCTCAGCTCAGGAGGATTTTGGTCCAGGTTGGCGTCCAGAAGATAAAGGGGGATGCGCCCCACGTTCACGCGCAGGATTTTGGCCACCAGGGTCTGGTTCTCGATGTCCACGGAGATGGTAATCTCTTTGCCTTGATCATCCGTTACCCATTGGGCGGGCATATTCCAAAAGTCGTTGGAGCGGTACTCCTCCTGTTGCCAGCCGTCTGAGTTGAGGTATTGGATGAAATAGCCCCTGCCGTAGGCCAGGCCCACCCCCACCAAGGGCAGATTCAGGTCGCTGGCGCTCTTGAGGTGATCGCCGCTGAGCATGCCCAGGCCGCCGGAGTAGATGGGCAGACAATCGCTCAGGCCGTATTCAGCGGAAAAATAGGCTATCCTGAAGTCTCCGGGGCTGCGTCCCCCCAGAAAGGGGCACCCCTCTGAATCCAGGTAGGTTTGCAGATTGGTGGCCACCCGGTCCAGTTCAGCCACAAAGCCGCCGTCTTGGGCCAGGGTTTCCAGGCGCTGTTGATTGACCCGGTTGAGCATGGCCACCGGGTTGTGCTGCACCTCGGCCCAGAGGCTGGAATCCAACCGCTGAAAAAGCTCTATCGCCTCTGGGTGCCAGGAAAACCAAAGGTTGTAACTTAGCTCTTTTAGGGGCGCGAGCCTGGGGGGAAGTTTGGGCCTGACCTGAAAGCTGAGTGTGGGGCGCACGTCTTCGCCTCCTTGAGTAGGGTGTCGCCAGCCGGGGGGGCAGAACCGATTAATATTCAATTGTGGACCCTTGCCGCCGGCAATGCAATAGAAGGTATGAACGCCCTCTAGCCCGGCTCCGGCGGCTGTGGTAAGCTGATTTGGCTATATAGATAGCCGGCCAAATAAGGTATTTATATCGAGACTTTTAGCAAGGATTACCATGGAACAAAGTGACAACACCCTGGCGGTGTTCATTGACTTCGAAAACCTGGCCTTGGGCTTTCCCAAAGCCCGTGGCTTTAACATGAAGATCGTGCTCGAGCGCCTGGTGGAAAAGGGCAAGCTGGTGGTTAAAAAGGCCTATGCCGACTGGTCCCGCTACACCCAGTACAAACAGGCCATGCACGAGCTGGCCATAGACCTGATCGAAATTCCCAAGCGCGCTCAGACGGGCAAGAACTCAGCGGATATCCGTTTGTGTGTGGATGCCATGGACCTGTGCTACTCCAAGAGCCATGTGGACACCTTTGTCATTGTCAGCGGCGACAGCGATTTCTCGCCCCTGGTGAGCAAGCTCAGGGAAAACGGCAAACAGGTCATCGGCCTGGGCATGAAGGCCTCCACCAGCGACCTGTTGCGCGACAATTGCGACGAGTTCGTCTACTACGAAGACCTGGAGCGCCAGGTGGAAAGGCCGCCCAAGCTGCCCAAGCAGTTGCCCAAGGATAAGCGGGAGGCCTTCCGTCTGCTGATCGACTCCGTGTCAGCCCTGATGCGGGAGAATAAACCCATCATCTACTCGTCAATGGTCAAAGATACCATGAAACGTAAACAGCCTTCCTTTGACGAGTCTTATCACAACTACCGTTCCTTCACCGACTTGTTGCTGGATGCGGAGAAACACAGAATCATAACCCTGCGCAAAGACGCCCGCTCCGGCACCTATACAGTGGAGGGCTTCGGCGCCTGACGCGGCGCCTGGCCCCTAAGAGGAACCGGGCTCCCTTTGCAGGGACAGCACCCCCTGTTTAAGCCCATACAGGACCAGATGCTCCACCTGCTGGGGAGGACCCAGGCCGGTAAGGTCAATGGCCAACTCCTCTAGGGTGGCAGTGCCCCCCTGTTTGGAAATTGCCTCCAAGATGCTCTCCAGGCCTTGGCGGGGAAGGGCCCCGGCCAGGTCAGGATGGGGCCTGACCACCCAGGAGCCTTGGCTGAAGGCGTCCGCCAGGGGGCCAGCGGTGAGATGATCCTCCAAAGAGACCGCCCTGGTGACAAAATGGCCGAACAGCTCGCCCAGCCCGGCGCCGGCGGCATTGTGCGGAACCGGCTGCTCCGGCTCCTGGTTAGCCTGTTGCCTCAGCTCCTCCCAGGTCTCTTCCATTTGCTCCACCACCACCTGCCAGTCAAATTGTTCCTGCACCCGTTTCCGACCGGCGCGGCCCATTTTTTGGCGCAACTCAGGGGATGAGAGCAGCCGCCGCAGCCCTTGCAGCAAGGCGTCCATATCCACGGCAGTACGCTGGGCCAGTTGCAGGGCGGCGATATGCTCCGCCATCACCGGCCGGGCCGCATCCAGGGCCTGGTAAGAAGACGGCCCCAGGGTGGGGATCAAAAAACCGCTGACGCCGTCTTGCACCAGGTCGCGGTAGCCGCTGAAGTCGCTGGCCACCACGGGCAGGCCCGAGGCCATGGCCTCCAAGATGGTGAGGCCGAAAGTCTCCTGCAGATTGTCCGCCGGCGATACAAAAACATCGGCGGCGGCATAGAGCCGCTGCTTTTGTTCGCTGGCAAAATCCAGGAAAAAATGCACCCGCTCCTCCAGGCCCAGTTCCCCGGCCAAGGCGGCAAGCTCCTCATGGTACCTGCCCCGGGGTGAACCAGCCAGAATCAGGCGCAGGTCCATCTCTTGCTTGAGTACCGCCATGGCCCCCAACAGGGGGGCCAGGTCGAATTTATCCGAGCGGGTTATCCGCCCCAGGCAAAGCAAGGTCAAGATGCCCGGCTCCAGCCCCAGGGCTTTCTGGGCCTGGGGCCTGGTTTCGCGGCCAAACTCGGCGCTACGCACTCCCAAAGGCACCACTTTTAGCTGCCCGGGGAAACCGGCCCCGGTCAGCCCTGCTGCTTCCAGGCTGCCTGAGGCGGCGGCAAAGGCGCTGTCCAGGTGCTGCTTTGCCGCCTGGGAGGTGCAAAAAACCGCGTCAAAACCGCGGGGGCCGGGAAGGACCTTGTAGAGGTTCCTCACCTGGGTGGACCAGTAACTTAAGGTGTGGGTGGTACAGGTGATGGGAAAGGGCCGCTTGGCCCAGCGGTTGCGCAGATGGCAAAGCTCGGGGAAGTAACGGTCCATTTCAGCGGCATGGATGGCCAGGTAATCTTTTTGCTGCAAGGAGGCGGGCAGGGCCAGGGCTGGCAGCAGCTGAACCTTGCGCTCCTTGTCCATGTCTTCCAGCCAGGGGCGGTAGATTCTATTAAAGGGCTGGGCCGCCCCCACAAAGGGCAGAAAAAAGACCAGCTCCTGGGCGCGGCTGTGCTCCAGCAGGGCGGCGGTCAGGTCGTAGTTGGCCACCTTGCGCCCCAGACGCCGGTCTGCTTGGGCCAGCTCGTCAAAGGTGTTGATAAAACCAAGGACAGCCATTTTAAACCACTTTCCTGCTATAAAAAGCTCTCTGGCGCATGATACCTTTTTTGTCCCCTGGCTTGCCCGGATAATCTGCGACAGAAGAAATCTCAATATCCCCGGCCCGAATACCGAGCAATTTTCTAGGTCATGGTAAGATTAAATTTATACCCGCCATCAGTGGCGCGTACTTTGGGGTTGGCAAGGGCCGTGACTGCCCTTGGTTTGCAGCCAAGGGCGGCTTTGCCATACTTAAAGAAGCAGCCGGCAACAGCGGCCGTCACCCGGGGACAGGGATTGAGACCCAGGGGCCATCCCCGCCCCGCTCAGGATAATTTCCGGGGGGAAGGTGCAGTCATGAAAACAGATGTGGAGATCAGGTCCGACCAGTGCAAGTTGACCAACGAAGACCTGGAGCAATATTATCAGCGCCTGCCCGAGGCGGTCACCGCGCTGGTGGACTCCTGCAGCCGGGAGGAGTGTTTTGACCATGTAAGCCCCATGCCTCTGCCTTCCCGGCGTGAGGTGATCAAGCTGGTAACCCAGGCCCGGGATATCCTCTTTCCGGGCTATTTTTTGGATGCCCGCCTGGACCAGGTGAACCTGCAATATTATCTGGGCCAGGCCCTGACCCGTTTCTTCCGGGACCTGGCTATGCAGATCACCAACGCCGTGCGCCATGAATGCTACCGCCACGACCTGGACTGCGCCCATTGCGCTGATAAAGGGCAGGAGGCGGCCCTGGAGTTTGTCAATGAGCTGCCCCGCCTGCGGGAAATTTTGGCCAGCGATGTCATGGCCGCCTATCAGGGAGACCCGGCCAGCGCAAGCCTGGATGAGATCATCTTCTCCTACCCCGGGCTCTTTGCGGTCACGGTCAACCGCATGGCCCATATTCTCTACAATCAGGAAATCCCCCTGCTGCCCCGCATCATGAGCGAGTTCGCCCACGGCCAGACCGGCATTGACATCCACCCCGGGGCCCAGATCGGGCGCAGCTTCTTCATTGACCACGGCACCGGGGTGGTGATCGGCGAGACCACCATAATCGGCGACCGGGTGCGCCTGTACCAGGGAGTCACCCTGGGGGCGCTGAGCCTGCCGCCGGATGCCGGCAAAAAGCTAAAGGGCGCCAAACGCCACCCCACCATTGAAGACGACGTAATCATCTACTCCGGGGCCACCATCCTGGGCGGAGACACTATAATCGGGGCCCGCTCCATCATCGGGGGTAACGTCTGGCTTACCGAATCGGTGCCGCCGGACACCAAGGTGATCCTTAAAAAACCGGAGCTGGTGTATATCGGCCCCAAGAAAAGCCCGGCTGAGACCGGCTGATTTACGGGGCCGCATTCCCGGCCGTTTTGACCAGAGGGGGATGTCCATAATACACAGGAGAATAATATGGCCAAGATTTTTTCTGATGCCACCTGGGTCATAGGGTCCACACCCTTGGTGCGCCTGGAGGAGAACCTCCTGGCCAAGCTGGAGTTTCAAAACCCCCTGGGCTCGGTCAAGGACCGTATCGGGGCGGCCATGATCCAGGCCGCGGAAAAGGACGGCCTGATTAAGCCCGACACCCTGATCGTGGAGCCCACCAGCGGCAACACCGGCATTGCCCTGGCCTTTGTCTGCGCCTCCAGGGGCTATCGGCTGATGCTTACCATGCCCGAGTCCATGAGCCTGGAAAGGCGCAAGCTGCTTAAGCATTTGGGGGCGGAGCTGGTGCTCACCCCTGCCAGTGGGGGCATGAAGGCGGCCATCGCCAGGGCCGAGGAAATCCTGGCTGAGAACCCCGGTTCTTATATGCCCAATCAGTTCGCCAACCCGGCCAATCCCGAGATGCACCGCCGCACCACCGCCCTGGAGATCTGGCGGGACACAGAGGGAAAGGCCGATGTTTTGGTGGCCGGCGTGGGCACCGGCGGCACCCTCACCGGGGTGGGGGAGGCCATCAAGTCCCTGAAGCCTGGTTTCAAGGTAGTGGCGGTGGAGCCTGCCGACTCGCCGGTGCTCTCCGGCGGCCAGCCCGGCCCCCACAAGATCCAGGGAATCGGAGCCGGGTTCATCCCTCCCGTCTTGAACACCGGGATAATTGACCAGGTGATAACCGTGAGCAATGAGCAGGCCTTTAAGACCGCCCGCCAGGTGGCCAGGGACTACGGCATCCTCTGCGGCATCTCATCCGGGGCGGCGGTATGGGCCGCCCGGCAGGAGGCCGCACGCCCTGAGAATGCAGGCAAGACCGTGGTCACGGTGCTGCCCAGCACCGGCGAACGCTATCTGAGCACAGACCTTTTCCTGGAGTGAAGATCCAAGGACCCACTTTTAATTATGTGATGCTTCAGGATGAAAAGCTGACCAATGCCGGCCCAAACCAGCCCTGTCCCTTAGGGGGCTGGCTTGGGTTTGGGATTTAGCTGCTCCTTGGGGCTGCCCGCCTTGGCGGCCTGCTCTTTCCACATCCTCATAAGCTCCTCAAAGGCCTCCATAGGTACGGCCCCGGTAATGGGCACACCGTTGAAAACATATGAGGGCTTGCCGTACAGCTTAAATCCTTTGGCCTCGGCAATGTCCTCTTCGATGATCTGGTTCAAGGCGGGATCGGCCATTTGGCGGCTAAGGCTCTTAGGGTCCAGCCCCAGCTCCTGCACAATTTCCTGCATCGCCTCCAGGCCCCGGCGGCTCAGCTCGGAGGAACGGGCAAAGGCCAGCTCAGCCAAACGCCAGGCCTTATAAGGGTCCACGCGGGCGGCGGCCTCGTAATAAAGGGCGAGCTGCCGGCCTAATTGACTGGAGGGGTGGTGCTTGAGATGGACCCGCAACTGCTTGGGGTGCTTTTTCATTAGCTGCATCAGGGTCTGAATACCCTGGACGCATGCGGAACATAAAAAATCCGAATAAGCCACCACCGTGAAGGGGGCCTCAGCGCCCCCCACCATGATGCGGCCTGAAGTAAGCTTGGGCTTTAGGGGTTTATTCATCCGGGCGGCTATCTTTTTGGCCCATTGCTGACGCCTGCGGAGATCATTCCCCTGGGTAACCAGGTCAAAGAGCGCCCCCTTGTCTTCAGCCAAAACCTCCCAGATAAGTTCGGGGTGCTCTTTGAGCACCTTGCGGATTTGCTCCTTTATTTTGGATTCATCTTGCTTTTGGGCAAAGGCTGCTACTGGAGCCAGCGCCAGAATCAGGATCAGGACAAGGCCTAGGATTTTCTTCATGCCAAGACTCCCTTGCTTCAGCCAGACCTCGTATAAGCCTAGCCCCACATCAGCGCCGGGGCAATATCTGTCTTATATTGCCCCCAGGAAAATACAGCGCCTTGGGCGTCTGTTAATAAACCACCTTATGTCTTCCCGGGTAACTATTTTTTTGCGTGGGAAACGGGCAGGGCGGCTATGCACACCGGCTCAGATCAGATGCCCAGGTAGGCCTCGCGCACCAGATCGGAGTTGAGAAGGTCCTGGCACTGGCCCTGGTGGCGGATGCGCCCGGTCTGGAGCACATAGCCCAGGTCAGATAACTCCAGGGCTTCGCGCACATTCTGTTCCACCAACAGCACGGTGCGCCCCTCCTTACGCAGGCGGCGCACGGTTTCGAACACCTCTGAGACCATCAGAGGGGCCAGGCCCAGGCTGGGCTCGTCCAGCATGAGGAGCTCGGGGCCGCTCATAAGGCCGCGGCCGATGGCCAGCATCTGCTGCTCGCCGCCGGATAGGGAACCGGCAGCCTGGCCCCGGCGCTCCTTGAGCCGGGGAAAGAGATGGTACACATAATCGAGATTGCGTTTCTCGGCGGCTTCGTCATTAAGGGCAAAGGCCCCCAGGGCCAGGTTTTCCTCCACGCTCAGGGGCTTGAAGAGCATGCGCTCCTCAGGCACATACACCAGGCCCAGGCGTACTATCTGTTCAGTGCGCAGCCTGGTGATGTCGCGCCCTTTGAAAGAGATGCCGCCCCGGGTGACCCGGGCCGCGCCCATAACCGCCTTGAGCAGGGTGGATTTACCGGCCCCGTTGGAGCCCACCACGCAGACGGTGCTGCCCTGGTCCACCTTCAGGGTGACTCCCTGCAACACCGGCAGGCCGGAGTAACGCACTTGCAGGTCCTTCACCTCAAGCATCGCCGGACTCTCCCTCCTCCCGGCTGACCATATGGTCGCCCAAATAGGCCCGGACGACCTCTGGGTCCTTGACCACCTCTTCAGGCCGGCCCTCGGCGATCAGGCAGCCGCTCTCCAAAACCAGCACCCGCTGGGAAAGCGCCATAACCATCTCCATGACATGCTCGGTCACCAATATGCCGATGCCCTTTTCCCGGTGAATGCGGCTTAAGAGCTCCACCATACCCTCTATCTCGCTGGGGTTCAGCCCGGCGGCCACTTCGTCCAAGAGCAACAGCCTGGGCTCCGAGGCCAGGGCAGTGGCCAGGGCCACCCTCTTCTGCTGGGCCACGGGGAGCTCGGAGAGCAGGCTATCCTTGGCCTCGTCGGCCTCTAAAAATTCCAGCCAGGTCTCGGCCCGGCGGCGGGCCCGGGCCCGGGAAACCTTGTGCAAAAAGGCCCCCACCATAACGTTCTCCACCACCGACAGATCGCCCGAGGCCTGAAAGACCTGAAAGGTGCGGGCCAGGCCCAGGCGGGCGGTCTCAAAATCGCGCAGGGAGGTGATGTCGCGGCCTTCAAACACGATACGCCCCGAAGTGGGAGGGTAGAAGCCGGCGATGCAGTTGAACAGGGTGGTCTTGCCTGCGCCGTTGGGGCCGATCAGGCCCAGCAGTTCGCCCGACTCCATGGTGAAGGTGATATCGGAGTTGGCGCGCAGGCCGCCGAACTCCTTGCACAGATTTTGAACCTCAAGCAGGGCCATGGCCGCCCCTCCTGCCGGCGCGCACTGCCGCCACTATGCCCCACACCCCCCGGGGCTGCACCGCGGCGATCAACATGATGATGCCGCCGTAGATGGCCAGGTCCATGCCCGCCAATCCGGCCAGGCCTCCCAGATATGACCCCAGGTAGTTTTTCATGGGCACCAAAATAGCGGCCCCGATGATCGGCCCCCAGAGGGAGCCGGCCCCGCCCAGCATGGCCATCATGGCGATGAGGATGGACAGGTCCAGGGACATGGTGTCTTCGGGTTCGATGTTGAAATTGTAGCAGGCATGGAATGAGCCCACCATGGCCACATAGGCGGTGGCTATGGCATAGGCCTTTATCTTGCTCCAGTGCACGTCGATGCCCAAGGAGCGGGCCACGTCTTCGTTGTCCTTGATGGCCCGAAGCTGATAACCCAGGCGCGAGTGCCTGAACCAGTTCAGGAAGAAAAGCCCGACCAGGAACATGCCCAAGATGATGTAATAGTAATAGGAGTCATCCCTAAACTGGAGATATAGGAAATCGGGGAACTTGCCCCGCAGGGGGATCTCCAGGCCCTTGGCCCCTCCCACGAAATCCCACACATCGAACAGGTCCTTGAGCACCAGGGAGGTGGCTATGGTGGCGATGGCGAAGTAGTGTCCCTTGAGCCGGAATAGGGGGTAGCCGATGGCAAAGGACCAGCCCACGGCCAGGCCCATACCCACGGGCATGGAGAACCAGAAGGGCACATCCCAGCGGATCATCATCACCGCCGTGGTGTAGGCGCCGATGCCCACGTACTGGGCCTTGCCCAGGTCCACCTGGCCCGCATACCCGCCGATGGTGTTCCAGCCCATGCCGTACAAGGAAAACATCAAGAACTGGATCATGGTGGC
>JASFOZ010000130.1:0-9157 GCA_050116255.1 Desulfarculaceae bacterium | reverse complement strand
AGCTTGCTTTAGGTCCGCCAGGGAAGAGGGCGGAAAGGGCAGGAAGGCCTCGTCCCAGTAAATGTTGAGCGCCGTGCTCGCAGAAGCCCGGTCCAGCACTAGGAAATACACAAGGCCGAAGCTCAGCAGCCATATCGCTCCCGGGATGATGAATGCAAATAACCTGCGGTAATCATGTTGGCGCAGATGATGGATGAGTGCATACAAACCAAGGCCGGACAGGATAAAGATGCCGGGATGGGAAAACCAGACCGTCAGCCCGCCGGCGAGGGACAATAAAAAAAGCGCCCGTTTTGGATGCTGGCCGCTGATCCATTTGCCGAACAGATAATATAATAATAAGGCGATGAAAACATCTAAGGAATACTGCTTAACCTCGGCGCTGTAATAGATAAGATGATAGGAAAAGGCGAAGAATAAAAGAGCCAGCACATAGGCCTTTTGGCTCAGCCAATTACGCGCCAGCTTCAAAAACAAGTATAGAGAAGCCAGTCCCGCCAGCAGCGGCACCAGCCTTAAGGCATACTCATGGGCGTTAAGGGCCCAAACCCAGAAGCGCTCCAAGAATAAAAATCCGGGAGGGGCGGCTTGATTGTGGGCCAGGGGTTCAAACAATTTCTCCAGGGGCGTATTGATGATATTCAGCGCTAATAAGGATTCGTCCCACCACAGTGACCGGTTGAAGAGGTATTGGATCAGACGCAGGCATATCCCCGTGATTACGATCAGAAACGCCAGCCGGCTGCCGGCCAGCTTTGGCAGCTTGCTATAGTAATTAGAGATAATATGCTTCATATAAATCGTGTTATTCGGCTTTTAATAGGTGCATGCGATTTATTTAAATCAATAACATTTTGTCAAGGCCAATTTTATCTAACCAAGGATTATGGGGCGGCTTGCATATAACTACAAAAAAAAGGCCAGGCCCTCATTGGCTTGCCGCCAGCCGCCAGGCGCTGGCAAACTCCTGCCCGTGCAGATCTTTCTTTTCAAATAAAGCTCTTTCTTTTTCCTGATGGCTTGGAGAAAGGCGGGTCCAGGGCACGCCAAAAAACTGGTAGGAAAAATAATCAAGCTGCTCCATATCCTTAAGCCATTTTCGCAGGTCCCTTTGGCTGATGCCATGGCCGATTCCGCCGGGCTGACCGGCCACATGAAAATCAGTCACCGCCCATATTGATTCCAGGGGCAGGGGCCGCCGGATCTGCCCTTTTTCCATCAGAACGGCATTGGTGGCCTCTGCCAAGGGGGGCAGGGGATAGGGCCTGCCGATGAGGCTACGAATTGCAGAACTGGCCCGCCGCCGCATCAGATTCATTAAGCCGGGGCTTTGGGGGGAAGGTATCTCAGAGCGCCTTTGCTTTAGAATTGCATCATCGCCCGCCTCGGCGCGGGGGTCCTGAGCTGTGAGGATAACGCCCCCAGGCTTAAGCAGGCGGCAGGCCCAAGCCAGAAAGGGCTCCAGCTCCACCACATGATGCAGGACACTACAGATGGTAATAACGTGGAAGGAGGCAGCAGGATGGGGAAGGCTCTGCAACTCTCCCTGATGGAAATGGCAGGGAAAGGCCCAGCTCCTGCTTTTCTGCCGGGCCTTTTGCAGCATGGCGGAGTTGGGGTCCAGCAAGTTCAGGCTGGCCACCCGCTGCGGAACCAGCTGATTTAAGAAATAGCCCACTAAACCAGTGCCTGAGCCGACATCCAAGAAATTCAGATGTTCTGGTTCAGGCGGCAGATGAGAAAGCAGTCTCGACCAGGCGGGCCCCAATTCTTCATACATATCTTGGTGCTGCTCGTCATAGATCTCTGATTCGGCGGTGTGAAAGGCTTCATTGACAGCCCAATAGAATTTCTTGGGACTGCCGGTGGCCCCGAATTCCTTCATCAGGGGGCGCAGAGGCTCATAGGGCTGTAGATTATTCATTGAGGGCCGATCCCGTGGCTTTTGGTCCATTATAAGTCTTCTACTTTACAGTTTGCCTAAATCCGGCAGCAAAAGAAAATAACCCTGTCCATGTGTTTTTTTCTGGAAAATTAGCCAAGCCGGTTGAGGGGCTCCCAAAGCCTGCAGGCAGCGAAAACAGCTGTATAGAGATGCAGGTTAGAGTATCTGTCCTCAGGATTTAGATGCCGTTCATTGCCTGTTCTAATACTTCCAGGGTTTGACTCGCTACCCGGTCGTAACCGAAATAGGGAGCTCTCGCCAGGCCTTTGGCTCTTAGCTCTTCCTGCACAGAGGCTGAAGACACCACCGATTCCAGGCCCCGGGCCATATCGTCGACATCAAAGGGATCCACCAGCACCGCCGCACCACCGGCCACTTCGGGGCAGGCTCCCCGGGTGGTGGTTACCACAGGGCAGCCGGTGGCAAAGGCCTCTGGTATGGGGATTCCAAATCCCTCATAAATGCTGGGGAAGAATAAAACCGTAGCCATGCGGTAAACGTAGGGCAGGTCTTGGTCATCCACAAAGCCGGGGAACAAGATGTGCTGGGAGGCGGGGTGGTGAGAGACAAAACTCAGGTCTTTTTCAAACCGCCAGCGGTTGAACCCCACTACCACCAAGGGAATGCCGTGCCGGGCCTGGACCTTGGCATAGGCCTGGATCAGGCGTTCGAAATTTTTAAGGGGGGTGAGCCCTCCCACAAAAAGCACGTAATCCGGGGGAAGGTTATATTTTTCCCTCACCCGCGCTTCGGCCGGGGCTGAAGGCGTGGCCGTAAAAAAATGATCACCGCAGCCTTCGTGCACGGTGACCACCTTGGCCGGCTCCACTCCCACATGATTAATGATATCGCGGGTGGAGATCTCCGCCGGTGCTATGACCCGGGCCGATACCTTGCAGTATTTGGGAATGAAAAATTTGAAGTAGCGCCTATCGGTCCAGGGAAAGAGTTCCGGGTGCACGAATTGCTCCGGCCTGAGAACCAGCACCCGTTTTTGGCGGGCCCAAAGAGGGACGCTTAGCTTGGGGTTGAATATTAAATCCAGCTCCAATTTATCCGCAAAGCGGGGCACAGACCAGTGATCCCATACAAACTTGCTGGAGCGGGGGATGACATGCTCGCTTACTCCGGGCGAGGAGGCGTAGGTTCCCAGCATATCCGGGCTGGCATAGAGCAGGGCAAAATGATGACCGCTTTTCTGGCGGAAAAAACCCTTTAGCAGGTTGTGGGAATAGGTGACTATCCCTCCCTTTTCCTGTATGTGCCGCAGCATGATGCCGATTCGCATGAATTTAGGCTCCAGGCTTTGGGGACTTATGCCGCCTCGCCGGACCGGCGCCGGTTTTGGCAACCAAAACCGCAGCTAGTATATCCGAGCGTTTCATGCTAGTAAACTTGAAGGTCTGGGTGTGGAAAAAGACAGCGCTGGAACAATACCAACCGGGCTGGGTATAATATAATCTCATAAACAGCGGCCCTTTTGCGGCCGGGCCTGGGTTGAATAGATCATGAAACGATTTATCTACAGACTGCTTTTCTTTATATTCATGCTTTCAGGAGTCATTAGCCTGTTGGCTATCATCCCGGTAAGGGATATGAGCCCGGGAGGCATGGTTGAGGGATGGGGGCCGATGATTCCCTGGTTCGCCCTGTGCTTGGCAGGCGGTATTATTCTCATATGCCTGAGTTTTTATTTCTTGCGCCTAAGTAAGCGGGGTTGATCTCTAAACCGGCGGCTCCAGCAAAAGGAATTTCCTCTGCCGGCAGGCCTTGGCTCCGGCCTGGTCTACTTTTGTTGATCATGAATACCATGAGTCTGAATGTTGCCGGCTGTTTCCGAATAGCTGCATTACCCAGCCAAAGAAATGAAAGATATCTTGACCAAAGTCCTTGGAGCATGCCAAGTTAAGGTGGTACTTGAGGGTGAAAAAGCACTGGAATGTTGGGTGCAAAGAACTTGGGGCCGGCAGGCCGTTTACGTCTGGTTATCATCGGTGAAGAGCCAGCTCACCACACCGAATAGTTTAATGGGTTTTGTCCGGTTTGTAACTTAGACAGGAGAGGGGACTATGAACATGAATAAAAAGCTGATCGGCTTGGCCCTGGTGGCAGCCTTGGGGCTGGCGCTGACCGCATCCACCAGCTTTGCCGCGGGTTTCGCCTTGTATGAGTATAGCAGCCGCGGGGACGCCATGGGGGGCAGCCTTCTGGGTGTGGCCGACGACGCCTCTACCTTGGCCTACAATCCCGCCGGAGTCGGCTTTTTGAAAAAGTTCTCAGTGGTGGCGGGCGTTTCAACGGTCACTCCCCATGTGGATGTGAAGACCAGAAACATGTATGACGGCACCGAGACCACTACTTCCGCCGATGAGACCACCCACCTTCTGCCGCACGTTTACATTGCCGGACCCTTGTGGGAGAAGACCGGTCTGGGAAAAATGTCTTTCGGCGTGTCCACCTACTCCCGTTTCGGTTTGGCCAATGAGTTCAGGGAGCATTGGGTTGGCCGTTACAACAGTTACAAGGCCCAGCTCCTGACTTATTCCGTAATTCCCACCTTGGCCTATGCTATCAGCGATAAGCTCTCCTTCTCCGTGGGATTGGAGATCCTCAAGTTCCATTTGGACCTGCGGCAGAAGATAGACGCCACCGGGATCTTTGCGGCCACCGGCCAGACAGCGGTGCTGGAAAGCCTGGGCCTTCCCACCACCGTTAACGACCCCAGCACCAATTTTTTGGATGTGGATCAAAAACTGCGGGGACAGTCCCACGGCTTCGGCTATAACCTGGCTATGATGTACAGGCCGACTGAATGGCTGGGCATGGGCGTCCATTACCGCAGCGAGATAGCTCTGGATGTGGGGGGCCAGGCTCACTATGAAAGGCCTGCTATAGTGGAGACGCTTTTGCCCGGCCTTTATCAGTTCTCCACGGTTACGGGCCGCATCACCTTGCCCGCCTCTGTTACCGGCGGTGTCAACTTCCTGGTGGGCAAGACCTTGAACCTGGGGGCATCGGTTGTATTCACCCGCTGGAGTGTTTATGACAAACTGGCTTTAAAGTATGACAAACCCAATGTGGGAGTGGATACCGTCTCCAAAGACAAAAAATTCGATGATTCCTGGCGCTTTCAGTTCGGGATGGAATGGAACGCCCTTGACTGGCTAGCTGTGAGAGGCGCCTACATCTACGACGAGTCGCCCATAAACGACGCCTATGTGGATTACCTGCTGCCCTCCAACAACCGCAACCTGTTCGGCCTGGGCCTGGGCTTTAAGATCGGCAACGCCCGCATAGACGTCAACTACACATACCTGATGGTGGATTCGCGCACCGTGACCGGGCGCCAAGTGCAAGACGGGGTCATGGACGGTGAGTTCACAAACGGTGACGCCCAGATTTGGGGCGCTACCTTTGTGTATACCTTCTAGAGCCTAAACCCGCTGAAAATAGCGGGATCCTGCTAAGTTGGGCCGGCGCTTTTGCTGCCGGCCCTTTTTTTGTCAAAATAGGCTACAAATCTGAGGTAACCCCGCTAGTTGAGCATCTTCAAGGCCTCCTGGCGCCACACCTTGAGTTCAGGTTCAAACCCGGGCAGAGGGCCCCCCTGGAGCACTTCCCCTAGAACTTTCCTGGCTTCCTTAGCGCGCCCTTGATCCTTTAACAAAGCGGCGAGGTATAGATGATTCTGCCAGAACTTGGGCCCCACCTGAACGGCCTTGCGCAAATAATCCTCTGCTTGGTCTTTATCACCTCCTAATAAGCCGGGCAGCTTGGTATGAATCCGCCCCAAGATACGGTACCCTCCCCCGTACTGAAAAGCGGGATCGAGTTCTATCAAACGGCGCATATTTTTTTGGCTGGAATCCACCAGGGTGAGGCTGCCAAAGATTCCGCTGACATTGGCCAACAGCCCCTGGGCCACCCCCAACCAGTATATGGTTTGGGGATGGTTGGGATTATATTTAGCCGCTCGTTCCGCCACTTTTGCCGCCTCTTGGTAGAGGACCTTTTCCTTTTCGTCATTGTTTAAGAAAAAGCCCATCCAGGCCAAGGTGCGCACCAAACGGCAGGCCGCCAGTTCATGCCCCGGATTTAGGTCCAATATCTGGCGGTATAGCTGGGCGGCTTGGCGCGCCTTTCCCATATCATGGCGTTGGCTGAACAGGGCCTCTGCCCGGGAAAGCAAAGACTTGGTTTGGTTGCCAGAGGCGCTGGCCGCCAGATTCACCAGGAACAAGATAACCACTATCAGGGTTGCGGTTTTAGCGGCGCCGTATTGTTTGGGATTTTTAGTCGTAGCGGTTGGCTGAATTGTCACTTTTGGTCTCAATAAATTTTCAGTTGAATCCTTAAAAGTTTAATACAGGCCACACTTTGTACCATGAGCTTGTATTTTTGCCAACGGAAAGATGCGGCCCGGCTGGGGCTGGCTTGACCGGCTGTGTTGGCTTTGATCGGCGCAGTATGATATCTAGGGCATATGCTAAAAACCTTGTTCTTTTCTGGGTGAATAGCCAGGAGGCTCAAGTGCCCGCGACAAACTGTCATAGTCTATTTCACCGTTTGGCCTTACTGCTGGCGGCCATGCTGGGGTCAGGCCTGGTGGCGGCTCTCGGGGGCACAGAAGTCGCAGAGGCGGCGCCGTTTGAATTGCGGGTCATGTCCTACAATATTCATTACGGGCAAGACCTCAAGGGCCGTCCTAGGCTGAGGGAGATTATCAGAACCGTGGCTGAATATAAACCGGACCTGCTCTTTGTCCAAGAGGCCCGCTGCCAAGACCTGGAACGGATCGCCAGGGGGGCCGGGCTGTCTCACCGGGCTGCGGTCCAGGCCTACGGCGGTAATAACGCCTGTATGGGCGTATTCAGCCGCTGGCCCCTGAAGACAAAGCGCATACGCCTGCAGGGAACACAGAAGCCCCGGTTTTTCGCCCGCCTTGAAACCACGATTCAGGGAAAGCCCTTTTCACTGTACGCCGTGCATCTATCCCGGGAAGGGTTGTTGGGAAATAAACTTAAGGGGGTGCTCTTAGAGATGTTGGGCCGCAATTCGCGCCTTGAGCAGATGGAGAGTGTGGTCAAGAGAATCAAGGCCGATGAACGCGGGTATAGGCTTTTGGCCGGCGATCTGAACACGGTTCCCTTATCCACGGCATACCAACTGCTGTCCAAACACCTAAAAGACGCCTTTATCAGTTTCCCCACCAGCCTGGGCACCTATCGCCTGAAGGCCTTGAAAGGAAAACACCATAATTTGCCTGACCCCAAGATCGACCATATCTTTCATTCCGCCAATCTCAGGCCCAAGGCGGCATTAGTGGTGCAAAAAGGGCCCTCGGATCACTATCCGGTAGTGGCTCATTTGACCTTAACGAAGACCCCGACAGATTGATAGAGCCTGAAAAATCGTGCCCCTTGAGAAGGGGAGCAGAGGGAAGACGCCGGAGAAACCGGGCGGGCGGCAATGAGTAAGCGCTTTTTTTAGGATGATGGCCGCTGAAAGAGTGGTTTTCCCCAAGAGAATGAGGTCAGCGTCATATTGGCAAAGCCTATGCCGGGGGGCGCCGCCGCCCTGGATTCAACTTTGGGGCAAGTCACTCAGAAAGTATTTGAGCTGTGTGTGTTGCTCTGTGGTTAAATCCATAAGCCGCAATCCGCACAGGCGGGAGCGTAGGCCGATCACAGCCGATCCTGCCTCATTGACAGGGCGGTCCCATATAACCTGACAGGAGAGATTGGACAGCCTGAAGTTTTTGTGAGGGTTTAGTATGTCGATCAGGTCCCACGCTTCTGTTTTGGGGTCCATGAGCATATACTCGACTGACAGCCCGCCTTCGCTGATGTCTTTAATCGTCCCCAAATTGGAGAGGTCCGGGCTTTGGGCCGCGTAAGATTGCTTGGGGGGGGAAAATCGTGGAAATTTACGGTGTTCAGTGAGGTTGGCAGGCACTGGCTCTTGCTCCTATGAAGTCATGTTTGAATGAGTATTCAACAACTAACCGCCCTTTAGGCGTTAGAGTGAACCAGCCAACATGCTGCACAAACCCTCCACCATTATGACGGGGGCGATTGCATACACTACACCCCCGGCAGGCGGCAGTCCTATTGACCCAGGCTGATGGGTAGATTCATCTGCGCCGTATCAAGAAAGGAGACTTAGGCCGGGTCCACTCTTATAAGCCTCTATTTTCAACCAAGACATGCCCCAGGTCAACGAAATATTTTTATGATCAGGAGCAGGATCTTGCCGTTTGATATCACCGGCCAGGCCATGGCGGCAAGCGGAATGGAATACTTTGTGCGATAATCGAAATAAACTAAAGGGCCCTAAAGGACCAAGCACGCTATATAATCTTTGACCAGGTTTTCTTTTAGGCAAAGGAGACAGGTTTATGCCGGCCAGCAGCACCTTGCTCAGAACCGATCAATGCCTGTTGGTGGTGATCGACGCCCAGGAAAGGCTGATGCCTGTAATATGGGAAAAAGAAAGAGTCACGCAGAACATCGTCAGGCTGGTCAAATTCGCCAAGATTGTGGGCCTGCCGGTGGTGCTCACCGAACAGCAGAAGCTGGGGCCCACCCTGCCCGTGGTGGCCAATGAATTGCCGCAAGTCCAGGCAGTAAGCAAGATCAGCTTTGATTGCTTTGCCTGCCCCGCCTTTCCCAAGGCCCTGGAAACTCACCAGCGCCAGGTTTTGCTGCTGGCGGGTGTGGAGGCCCACATTTGTGTGATGCAGACCGCCCTCAGCGGATTGGCGGACTATAGGGTGCAGATTATAAGTGACGCGGTCTCTTCCCGCTCCGAACATAATTGGAAAGTGGCCCTTGACCGTTTGCGGGATGGCAAAGCCGTTGTCAGCAGCACCGAGATGGTCATTTACGAGCTTTTAGGCCAGGCCGGCACCGAAGAATTCAAGGCGGCCTTGCCCTTGGTCAAGTGAATGCTCCGGTTTTCCTGGAACCTTCACGAATAATGCCTTATATAAAAGCGAAATCAAAGGTGAGGCCAGAGCGGCCATAAACACATAGAGAAACGAATTCTATTTGGGTAAAATTCGTAACTAGATGGATAATTATTCTAGGCTGCCCGCTGGGAGGCTTGTTTGACCAAGCGAAGTCCAAGATTCATGATCGTTGACCGCGATATGCAGATGCGCTACATGATGGTGGATCTCCTAAAGGAAATGGGTTACGAAAATGTGTTGAC
>JASFOZ010000129.1:0-9208 GCA_050116255.1 Desulfarculaceae bacterium | reverse complement strand
GGTGTGGCAGCGGGGGCACCAATTGCTGATATAGTCGCCCCGGTAGACCAGCCCCTTTTCCCAGAGCCCCACAAAGACCTCACGCACCGCTTGGCTGAGGCCATCGTCCATGGTGAAACGCTCCCGGCTCCAGTCGCAGGACGCCCCCAGGCGTTTGAGCTGGTTGATGATCTGGCCCCCGGACTCCCGGCGCCACTGCCAGACCCGTTCGATGAATTTTTCCCGGCCCAGGTCATGGCGGGTGAGGCCTTCCTGGGCAAGCTGGCGCTCCACCACGTTCTGGGTGGCGATGCCGGCGTGGTCGGTGCCAAAGACCCATTCCGTCTCATAGCCTTGCATGCGCTTGAAACGGCAGAGAATGTCCTGGACCGTGTTATTAAAGGCATGCCCCATGTGCAGGCTGCCGGTCACATTGGGCGGGGGAATGACGATGCAGTAAGGCGGCTTGTCCGAACCGGGATCTCCGGCCAAAAGCCCCTGTTCTTCCCAATATTTATACCAGCGCGATTCCACCTGGCGGGGATCGTATGATTTAGGTAAGGCGTGGGTGGGCATCAAAATATCTCCTGGAGGTGTGTTTAGAGCCCGGATTTAAGCAAACAAAATGGCGGGGGGTCTCACCCCCGCCCCTGACCGGCCCGCCGGGCCGGTAAACTACTCTACTACCAGATCGGGTTCAGAAGCAGCCTGCGGTTCGGTATCTTTCTTGATCGCTTCTATTTCTTGGGCAACCCTTTCGGCCACCAATTTGGGAACCAGATCAGCCACCACCCGCTCCACCACTTCCCGGGTGACGCGTTCAAAGATGGCTTGGGCTTGGGATGGCTCCACACCTTCTAAAGCGGCCTCGCTCACCGCCGCCGCCACCGGGGCCTCAGACGCAGGGGCAGGCATTTCGGGTTCTGGTTCCGCCGGCTCCGGCTGGGGCTCGGCCTCTTCCAGGGTCATATCCTCTTCTGCTGGGAGCTCTCCCAGCTCAGCCATGAGGGCGTCCAGGTCTTCGTCAGCTGGCTTTTCCTCTTCCGCAGCGGGTTCTTCAGGGACGGTGGGCTCCTCCGCCGGGGCGGCCTCAAATTCTTCCAAGGGGGCCTCGACTTCGGCGGCTTCTTCTTTGGCAGGCTCAGCCTGGTCGCCTAGTTCCGCCAAAAGCGCGTCTAAATCTTCATCAGCCGCCTTTTCCTGGTCTGGGGCAGGTTCTGGGGTCTCTGGGGCCGGAGCAGGCTCCTCGGCCGGGGCGGCCTCTTCAGCCTCAGCAGGCTCTATGGCCTCAGCAGCCTCAAAATCCTGCGCAGGTTCCTTGGCCTCGGCTTTTTCTTCCTCCTCAGCCGGTTCCGCTCCTTCGCCCAACTCCGCCAGGAGCGCATCCAGTTCGTCTTGAGTGGCCTCCGGGGCTGCAGCCTCTGCCTCAGCAGCCGGGGCTTGCTCCGCAGGCGGCGCTTCGGCCTCAGGTTCAGCTTTGGGCTCAGGTTCTTCCGGGGCTTCTGGAGCGGGCTCGGGTTCAGGAGCCGGTGCCTCGGCCGGCTCGGCAGAGCCGTCATCCAGCTCCTTTAGCAAAGCGTCCAGCTCATCCTCACCGCCTTCTTTTTCCGGAGCAGGAGCAGCCTCGGGCTTGGCCGGCTCAGGCGCCTCAGGTTCAGCCGGGGCGGCTTCAGCGGCGGGTTCTGGTTCTTCATCGCCCAGTTCGGCCAAAAGGGCGTCCAAATCATCGGCTTCACCCTCGGCCGGCGCGGCAGGGGCGGCTTCTTCAGAGGGTGCTGCTTGGGGCTCAGCCTCAGCCGAGGCTTCCGCAGCTGGGGTTTCTTCACCGCCCAGTTCAGCTAAAAGGCTGTCCAGGTCGTCATCCTGATCTTTTGCAGCCGGCTCAGGGCTAGTTTCGGCTTTCTTTCCCGCCGGCGTGGCTTCCACCACATCGACCAGATCAATTATCTCGACCCCTGGAGGTGGTTTGGATTTTTCGGCCAAGGAAGCCTCCCATAAGTTATGGCCAATTCAAATGAAAATTAGCACACCAACCTGTTTGAGTCAACTATTGCGCCAACTTGCAACATTCAGCCTCCAACCGGCGCACCAAGGCCAAGTTGCGCCGGTCGGCCCAGCGGGAATCCTTGGGCGTTTCCATAATCACAGGGGCGCTACTTAAATAGGGGTTGCAGATCAGGGAACGGAAGCCATTCATGCCGATCAGGCCCTTGCCTAGATGACAATGCTGATCTTTGCCAGACCCCAAGGCCTGTATAGTGTCGTTGAAATGCCATAGCTTGATATGCCCCAGGCCCACGGTTTTCCTGACTTTATCCACATAGCCCCTGGCATCGGCGGTGGTATTCAGTCTATATCCTGCTCCCCAGCAGTGGGCCGTGTCCAGGCAGGCTCCCACTGGGGCCTTGTTCAGCCTTCTTTGCAGCCTGGCCAGATGGGAGATGGGGCCGCCCAAGAGGCTTCCCCCTCCGGCGGTATTTTCCAGCCAGCATTCCACATTACCCAGGCCCCGGACATCCAAAGAACGCTCCACTGCCTGCGCCACCCGCTCTATGCCCCAGGACACAGAGCGATCTCCCCGGGACCCGGGATGCACCACCACGGCCCGGGCCTCAATCAGACGGGCGCGCCGTAGCTGCCCGCTCAGGCCTTTGATGGACTTCTTCCACAAAGCCGGATTAGGGCTGGCCAGATTCAGAAGGTAAGGCGCGTGCACCACCACCAGCTCCAGGCCGGCCCTTTCCACCGCCCGGCGGAAGGCGGCTGCTTCCGGGGACGGCAGGGGGCGCTGGCGCCAGCCCCGGGGATTGCCGGCGAATATCTGCAGGCATTGCAGGCCCAGGGCCCGGGCCTGCTCCACCGCCCGAGGCAGGCCTCCGGCAATGGACAGATGAAACCCAAACTTCATGGTGCGCCTTTAAACATCATCAACCAGCCGCTCCTGCTGAGCCTACGAATCCTATCTACCCCGGCATCGCAGGGTTCATACGCCACTGCGCCTAATAATGCCTCCCACTCAGCATCGCTGGAAATGGGAAGCCTGGCAAGCCTCAATCACCGTCAGCCAGGTCTTGGTTGAGTCTGCCAGGTGGTGGGAGCGTTGCACTGGGGGCGAGGCTTTGTCATCATATTTTTAGGGGACAAAGCACAGACAAACCGCGTTTTACCTGCCCCGTAAGAGAGCCTTGCCCAAAGACCAGGGGCAAATCTTGGGGGCGATGGGTGTTTATCTCCGAAAATAAAAGGAGGGAGAATATGCCTAATAAATCGCAGCATTTTTACGTGCGGGCAATGGCAGCCGCGGCTGTGGCCCTGTTTATATTCACCACTCCGGCCCTGGGCGTGGATTTGGGAAAAATGGTGAGCGGGGGCTCGGGAGGCAAATTGGCTTCCCTTATTGGAGACAAGCTGGGGGTCAAGTTGGGAGAGTCGGCGGTGAGCAAGCTTTTGGAACAAGGGCAACAGGTAAGCGGCTCGGTTATTGATCCTGGCAAACTGGCTGGCTTTGGCCTGGAAGGATTGGCAAAAGGCGGCAAGGTGGATCTGATCAATTTGGGTAAAAACCTTCTTAAGGTCACCAACCCCCTGGACGGAAAGTTTGTAAAATTAAACACCAAAGACGTGTTCGGCGTGCTGGGGGGGCTTTTCAAATAAGAACCGGCTCGGGCTTCCGTGGTTTGCTCAGGCGGGTCCGCCTATGGTTTAAAGCTTATCAAGCTAGGGCAGCTTTGAAGGCCCAAAGCCTGTTTTTATGCCCCAGGGTTGATGCGTCCCCAGGGGTGGGGCAGGAAGGTGTCTTCATAGATCTTTAGTGCGAACCTGTCCGTCATTCCGGCGATGTAATCTGCCACCAGCCGGGGGCGTTGATCCGGGGGCGGCGCCTGGCCCAGACACTGTTCATAGAAGCCGTCGTTTTTCATCAGTCTGTCAAAAAGGTCCCTTATCACCTTGGACGCCCTGTTAAAGTCGCTGTGAACCTCTTCATTGTCGTAGACACGTTCGTAAAGGAAGTCGCGCAGAGACCACATGGCTTTTTCCACTTTTGCGCTCAAGTTCAGCCTGCCGCCCCCTTGGTCCAAGGTCTGTTTGATCAGGTCTTTGACCATGGTGTCTATCTGGCGGCTGAGGTGGTCCCCCAGGTCTTGGGTCACTTCCAAAGGCAGGTCTTGAGGCGAGATCACCCCGCCGCGCACGGCGTCATCAGTGTCGTGGGCTATGTAGGCCATAACATCAGCGATACGCACCAACTGGGCCTCCATGGTCAGGTCAGTGGACTTCTTGGGGCCGGGCATAAAGCTACCCCGGCCTTTGGCATGTCCCAGGATGCCCATGCGCACTTCATAGGTCAGGTTTAATCCCTGACCGTTTTTTTCCAAAATATCCACAACCCGCAGCGACTGCTTGTGGTGCTGGAATCCGTCCTCCAACAGGTCATTGAGGGTGGATTCGCCGGCATGGCCAAAGGGGGTGTGCCCCAGATCATGGCCCAGGGCTATGGCCTCGGTCAGATCTTCGTTCAGCCTCAGGGCGCGGGCCACGGTGCGCGCGATCTGGGCCACTTCCAGGGTGTGGGTCAGGCGGGTCCGGTAATGATCTCCGGTGGGCGCCAGAAAGACCTGGGTCTTGTGTTTAAGGCGCCTAAAGGCCTTGGAATAGAGGATGCGGTCCCGGTCGTGCTGAAAGGCGGGGCGCAGGCTGCATTCCTCCTCCGGGCTCAGCCGTCCCTTGCTCTGATCCGAATAGGCGGCGAACTCAGAAAGAACCGCATGTTCCCGTGCCTGGAGTTCCTGGCGCAGGTTCATAAATTGGCCTCCTTGCCTTTGACCGGCCCCATGGCCCGGGTGGCGCTGGTTGGCATTCAGGTTTCAGGGCAGGCCCGGCCCGGGGCCGGCAACATTCCGGAGCGGGCTTCTTTACTTTCCTTGGCCTACCCATTAGACTCCCAGCAGGTTCGGCGCAAGTACTTTTTTTCAGTTTGGAGCATAACAAGCTTTGCGCATCCTGGCTTTATACATCTCCCGCGAGTTTCTGAAACTTTTCGGTTTTTTGATGGTGGGTTTCGTCTCCATATACACCATCTTCGACTTTATCGAAAAGGTAGACAATTTTCAGGAAGCGGGCGTGCCCACCTCCACCATGCTCACTTTTTTCTTTTTGCAGATACCGGCGCTCACCTCCTTGCTCATGCCCCTGGCGGTGTTGATGGCCACTGTGATCACCCTGGGGCTTATGGCCAAGCACAATGAGATAGTGGCCATCAAAACCGCCGGGGTCAGCATCTTCCGGCTGTCGCTGCCCATAATGCTGTTGGCCATAGCCTTGGCCCTGAGTTCGGCCCTGCTCAATGAGGCGGTGGTGCCCCGGACCAAGGAGCAGACCAACTATATTTGGGAGGTGCTGGTCCAGAAAAGGCCCGGCCCCACGTACCAAAAGGAAAAGTTTTGGTACAAGGGCCGCAACTCCATCTATAGCGTGGGCTTTTTCGATCCATATAGCCTGACCTTGTCCAATGTGGTGTATTACCGTTTTGACAAGGCCTTCAACCTGGCACTGCGGGTGGATGCCAAGCAGGTCAGGTATCTAAACGGCCAATGGGTCTTTTATTCCGGGTTATCACAGAAGCGGCTTCCCAGCGGGGGATATTCCGCTGCTTCCTTTGAGCGCAAGATAGTGGACCTGCCAGAAGAAGCCGCTGATTTCAGCCGCATGGCCAAGCCCAGCGAGGAGATGGGCTTTGTGGAGTTGGCGCGCTATGTGCGCAAAGTTGAGAAGGAAGGTCATAACTCCAGGCGCTACCGCGTGGACCTCCAGGCCAAGATCAGCTTTCCCTTTGTCTGTTTTATCATGGCCTTATGGGGCATCGCCCTCTCCCTCTTCCGCGAAGGGGGGCGCGCCCTGGCCCCTGGGGTGGTGTTGGGCCTGGGAGTGGCCTTGGTGTATTGGGTGGGGTTCAGTTACGCCCGTTCTCTGTTTGGCTACTCAGGGGTGCTGCCGCCGGTACTGGCGGTGTGGCTTCCCAATGGGGTGTTCGGCCTGGCCGGATTATGGTTTTTAACCAGCATCAGGCAGTAGTAGGCCCAAAGCCCTAGGCTATTGCAGGCAGCCTGTCGGGGGACCGCGCTTTTACCCCGCCCGAAATATGATTGGGCTCAGGGTGGTTAGCGGGCGGCGAAAGCGCGGACAGCTCTTTCCTAATCGCTTACCGGCTAAAACGCGAAACGCAACCCCAGCAGCAACAGGTGCATTTGGGACGCGTCCATTTCAACGTCGCCGAAGGGCGTATTGCTCTGCTCGTGATCCCGGGATCCGATGCCCAAAAAGCGGTACATGAGATCCAGAGACAAGGCCGGGCTGAAATCCCAGGCTAAGCCGGCCATAAACTGATAGCCAAAGGCCCAGTCGTGGTGGTCGGATTCTGCTGCCGGCATGCCCTGCATGGGGCTGAAGGTCACGTCGTGATGGGCGCGAACCGCACCGATGCCCAGGCCCACAAAGGGGGTGAAGTCGGTTGGGTTATTGATGTCCGCCAGGGCATTTACCATGAAGGTAAGGAACCGGTCCCGGCCGGAGGCATTGGTTTCTTGTCCGAAGTGTCCCGTAATCCTGTCAACCTTGGCCTCGAAATAGCTTAGTTCTCCTTCCAGCCGCAACCAGGAGGCCACTCGCCGGCCATAGGCGGCCCCAAAACCAAAGGGAGCGCCGAACTCGACGGTGGCAGTGCGGGAACCGGCGCTGCGGTCAACGTCCGGCGCCCATCCCGCACCGCCGCGGATGGCGATATAGTTGGGCCCCTCGGCGCCAGCCAAGGCGGGTGATAGGCATAGAACTACACATGCGGCCGCCAGCAGACATAATCTTTTTGCCTTCATTTGCTCACAAGTCCTTTCCTCCGCCAGCCCGGGGCAGGTTTGGATTTCTCAGCCATGCTTAGTAATGCGGACCTTTCCCTCTTCTGGGCACAGATAGAGTAATCGTGCGCTACCGGCGATGGTAGCTATCCACCGTGGGCATTGTCAATAAAAGAGCAGTGGGAGTGTCGCTGACGCGGGATTAAGCCAGGGCAGTCTTGGCCTGCTCAATGGCCCCCTCAACAAGGTCCCGGATCTCGTCCAAGCGGGATTGGCTCTGAGCCTCGAAGCGCAGCACCAGGGCGGGTTGGGTGTTGCTGGCCCGCACCAGGCCCCAGCCGTCGCTGAAAGTAACCCTCACCCCGTCCACGTCCACCACCTGGTATTTGGGGGCAAGGTCTTGCTTGACCTGCTTTACCACCGCGAATTTGATCTCGTCTGCACAATCCACCCGGATCTCCGGGGTGCTCACCACTGGGGGCAGGTCGGCCAGCCAGGTGGAGAGGGGCTGGTCTGTGGCTGACATAAGCTCGGCCAGGCGCAAGGATGCGTAGATGCCGTCGTCAAAGCCGAACCAGCGGTGCCTGAAGAACATATGCCCGCTCATTTCGCCGGCCAAAAGCGCCCCGGTCTCGGCCATCTTCTGCTTGATCAAGCTGTGCCCCGCCTTCCACATCACCGGCTGGCCGCCGTGACTGGCGATATCGTCATACAGGTTCTTGCTGCATTTCACCTCGCCGATGACCGCGGCCCCGGGATGCTCCTTTAGGATGGAGCGGGCGAATATGGCCAAGAGCATGTCGCCCCAGATGGGGTTTCCCTTTTCATCCACCACCCCCACCCGGTCGCTGTCGCCGTCAAAGGCCATGCCTGCCTCCAAACGGTCCTTGGTCACCGCCGTCCTGATGTCCTCAAGGTTTTCCAGCACCGTGGGGTCGGGCTCATGATTGGGGAAGCTGCCGTCCATTTCGCAGTACAAGGGGGTGACTTCCACCCCCAGGCGTTTCATCAGGGGCACCACCACCGGCCCGGCGGTGCCGTTGCCTGCATCCAGGGCCAGGCGCAAAGGCCTCTCCAGCTTGATAACCGAGGCCACATAATCGCTGTAGGGAGCGATGATTTCCTTTGACGAGGCCGTGCCCTTGCCCCGGACAAAGGAGCCGTCCTGGCTGATCTTATATATTTTTTGGATCTCAGGGCCGAAGATGGTGCTTTTCCCGGCCAGGATCTTGAATCCGTTGTATTGGGGCGGGTTGTGGCTGGCGGTGATCATGACCCCGCCCTCAGCCTGGTAATGGTGCACCGAGAAATATAAAAGCGGAGTGGGGCAAACGCCTACGTCCAAAACCTTGAGGCCGGTGGCCAATAGCCCTTCCAGCAAGAGGTCCCGGAAGCGGTCGGCGCTAAGGCGGCAATCCCTGCCCAGGGTGATTTTTTTTATGCCCTGCTGCTCCATGTAGGTGCCGATGGATAGGCCCAAGCGGGTGACATCCTGGTCGCTGATCTCCTCCTGCACCAGGCCCCGGATGTCGTATTCGCGGAATATGTTGGCTTTCATGTTGTTTCCTTTTCTACAGGTGACCCAACTCCCTGGGCGGCCCGGGTCACAAGGCCTGGGAATCCAGAAAGACCAGGCCCGGCGGGCTGGCATTTATGGCGATTTGGGAAAGCCCCGCTGGAATAACCCAGGTGTGGCCGGGCCTGAGCGGCGAGTCCGGGCCTTTGGCCTCCGGCGCCAGCAGGCTGCCTTCACCTTGGAGCACGAACAGCGTCCGGGCGCTTCCCTGCGCCGGTCCCAGGGCTTGACGCCCCAGAAAACGGCACTTGTCCAGGGTGAAATGGGGGCCGGAGATGAGCCGGGATATTTTCCGGTCATCCGGCCCCTGGCTGGCGGCGGTGACCGGCTCGCCCGGCCCCTGGGCCTGCATGACCTGCAAGGCCTGGTCCTGGTGCAGCTCCCGGGGCTTGCCGTCCGACCCCGGCCGGTCCCAGTCATAGAACCGGTAGGTCACATCCGAGGCCTGCTGCACCTCGAACAAGACCATGCCCGGGCCGATGGCATGCACGGTGCCGGCGGGAATGTAAAAGGTGTCTCCCTCTCTCACCGGGATCTTGGCCAAGACCTCGGCCAGACGCCGATCTTTCAGGGCGGACTCAACCTGGCCGCGGTTCGTCTGGGGAGTGAGGCCCAAGACGATCTCCGCCCCGGGCAGGGCCTGCAGAATGTGCCAGGCCTCGCTTTTGCCCCAGGGCTCGCCTTCCAGGCGCTGGGCCCACTCGTCGTCGGGATGCACCTGCACGCTGAGCCACTGCCCCACGCTTAATATTTTAAGCAGCAGCGGGAAACCTCCCCCATGGCTGGACCCTGCCAGGGCCTCTCC
>JASFOZ010000128.1:0-9306 GCA_050116255.1 Desulfarculaceae bacterium | reverse complement strand
TGGAGGCGGCGGTGGTGCTGATCAGCCCCATGGCCCCCCATATCGCTGATGAGCTTTGGGCGCGCTTGGGTTTCCAGGGCTTTCTGATCAGCCATGCCTGGCCCCAGTTTGACCCCCAGGCCCTGGTCAAGGAGGAGAAGCTGGTGGTGGTCCAGGTGGGAGGTAAGGTCCGCGCCCGCCTCACCCTGCCGGCTGACGCCGATGACCAGGCCCTGGAGGAGGCGGCCCTGGCCGACGAGAAAGTCCAGTCTTTCATTGCGGGTAAGCAGGTGAAAAAGGTTATTGTGGTGCAAGGCAAGCTGGTGAATATTGTGGTATAGGGCTGGGGAATGGCACCGGGGCAGGGCCCCCAGAATAAAGGAGTGAGCAGGTGAAAAGAGCAGCGCTGATGGCGATACTGGTGACGGCTGCCGTACTTAGCGCCTGTGGCTACAACTTTCGCGGCAGGCAGAACAACCTTCCTTCAGATGTCCGCAGCGTGGCCGTGCCCGTATTTTTAAATCACACCGGCGAAGAACGCATCGAGAGCATCTTCACCGACGAGGTGATTTTCCAGTTCACCCGCAGCCAGATGCTCCGGGTGGTGAACGAGGGCCAGGCGGATGCGGTGTTGCACGGGGGCATCTTGCGAGTCGACACCGAAGACGTGGCCCTCACTGCCGATGAAACCAGCCAGCAACGCCGGGTCAAGATTACGGTTAAGGCCCAGCTTATCCGCCGCCGGGACGGCAAGGTGCTCTGGCAGGATCACCGCCTGGTGCAGCGGCGCACCTACCAGGTGGGGGCCTCTCCCCAGGTGACCGAGATCAACAAACAAGAGGCTATCACCAACCTGGCCCGGGCCATGTCTCAAACCCTGCACGACCGCGTCTTTGAAAACTTCTAACCGGCTCCCGGCATGAACACGGCAAAGGCAAAGGCCGGGGGCGGCGCCCCAGATGCTGATACGCTCCTTTGGCCGGAACTCAAGGACGGTCCCCTGGAGATGCTTTACGGCATATTCGGGGAGGAGGATTTCCTGGTCAGCCAGGCCCTGGAGCCTTTTTATGTCTGCCCCGAGTTTTCCCAGAACCCTTCTTTGAACATCGAGCGCTTCTCAGCCTTGGACACGCCACCCTCCAGGGTGTTGGAGAGCGCCTGCACTCTTCCCTTTTTGGGCAGCCGCCGTTTGGTGGTGGTGCAGCAATCCCCTGCCTACAAGGCGGCTCAGCTAAACGAGTTTTTGGACTATTTGCAAGACCCGGCCCAGAGCACCTGTATGGTGTTCAGCGGCCAGAAGCTGGATACCCGCACCAAGTTCGGCAAATTATTGAAAAAAGCGGCCAAGGTCCATGTGTTCAAGAAAATGTACCCCCAGGAGCTGGTTCCCTGGCTGAAAAAGCGGGCCTCGCAAAGGGGCAACGCCCTGGACCATCAGTCCGCTGAGCGCCTGGCCGAACTGGCCGGCCTGGGCCTGGGCGCCCTGGACTCGGAGCTGGAGAAGCTCTCTTTATATGCCGGCAAGCGCCAAAAAATACAGCCGGCGGACATAGACGCGGTCCTGGGCCAGGGCAGACTTTATTCGGTGTTTGATTTCACTGACGCCCTGGCCGAAGGCAGCCTCTCCCGGGCCCTTAGCGCCTGGGATCAACTGGCCGCCTTGGGCGAACCGGCGGTGCGGGTGCTGGCCATGGTGACCAGGCTTTTCCGGCAGCTTCTGGAGGCGCGCATTGTCTTGGACCAGGGGGGAGGGCAGCGGGAGGTGCAGAGCGCCCTGCGCACCCCGCCGGCGGCCACCCGCACCATTTTCCAGCGGGCCCGGCAAGAGACCGATGCCAAGCTAAGAGCAGGCCTCAGCCGCATTTTGGAGGCTGATATCGCCTTGAAGTCTTCCCCCGGTTCGGACCGGGTGATCATGGAGCGCCTGGTGATGGATCTGTGTGCTGACTGAGGTTATAAGGTTTGTCAGCCCGTTGATGGAAAGAAACAACCCGCTTGCCACAGACAAGCGGGGCGTTTTATTTTTTTCCGGACGAGGCTTTATAAGCCTTATCTTAATAAAAGCCTAGGCCTCAAGAGCCTGGACCTTGCTGGCCAGGCGGGACACCTTACGGGCGGCGTTATTTTTATGGAGCACACCCTTGCTGGCGGCCTTGTCAATCATCGGAACCGCTTGCTTCAAGGCCTCCTGGGCCGCCTGGGCATCCTTGGCTTCCACCGCCTGGTTGACGACCTTGATCATATTGCGCACCCGGGTGCGCACAGCGCGGTTGCGGGAGCGGCGCTTGATATTTTGTCTGGCCCTTTTCAGGGCGGAAGGATGGTTTGCCAACTTGCGATCCTCCTCAAAAGAAATAAAGGCAGCAACCGAAACACAACATTTATCGGGCAAAAGGCAAACTGTCAAGGGGTTTGTGAGTGAGCCCGACCAGTGAAAAACAAAAGGTGACCCGCGCCGCCGGGGTGGTGGGTGTGGCCACATTGGCCTCCCGCATCGGCGGATTCCTCCGGGATGTGGTGATCGCCTACTTTTTCGGGGCAGGCGCCTCGGCGGATGCCTTTTTCGTGGCCTTCCGCATTCCCAATCTGCTCCGGCGGCTTTTTGCCGAAGGCACCCTCACCATAGCATTTATACCGGTATTCACCGAGGTGCTGCGCCAAAAGGGCAAGGAGGAGGCCTTTTTGGTGGCCCGCTCCACCCTGGCCTTGCTTTCTCTTTTGCTGCTGATGGTCTGCATTTTGGGGGTGGTTTTCGCCGCCGAGGTGGTGCGGGTCATAGCCCCCGGCTTCGCCCCCGGCGGGGAGAGCTACCGCCTGGCCGTCACCCTCACCCGCTGGTGCCTGCCCTATATCTTTTTTATCAGTCTGGTGGCCTTGGCTGGCGGGGTGCTCAACTCCCTGGGGCATTTTTTCGCCCCGGCGGCGGCCCCGCTGCTATTGAACCTGAGTATAATCGCCACAGCCTTTACCCTGTCTTCTCAAGTGGACCCGCCGGTGCTCAGCCTGGCCCTGGGGGTGGTGATAGGGGGGGTGGCGCAACTGCTTATGCAGGCGCCTTATTTAAAGGCCAGGGGAGTGCCGCTTCTGCCCGCCTGGGATCTGGCCAATCCCGCCCTGAAACGCATCGCCCGTTTGATGCTGCCGGCGGCCTTTGGGGCGGCGGTATACCAACTGGCCGTATTTATCAACACCTTGCTGGCCTCGCTTTTGGCTACGGGCTCGGTGAGCTATCTTTATTACGCCGACCGGCTGATCCAATTTCCCTTGGGCATTTTCGCCATAGCCTTGTCCACGGCAGTCCTGCCCAGCCTCTCCCGCCAGGCCGCGGACGGAGACATCCCGGCCCTGGTGGAGACCATGGGTTTCGGCCTCAGGTTGACTATGTTTATCAACCTGCCCGCCATGGTGGGGCTTTTGGTGTTGAGTCAGCCCTTGGTGCTCTTGCTCTTCGCCCGGGGTGAGTTCGGGTTGGACAGTGCCGCCGCCACCGCCGGGGCGGTGATCGGTTACGGCGCCGGGCTTTGGGCCTTTGCCGGGGTGCGCTCGGTGGTGCCCGCCTTTTACGCCCTCAAGGACACCCGGACGCCGGTGGCGGTGGCCGCGGTGAGCCTGGTGGTGAATGTGTCCTTCAGCCTGCTGCTCATGGGGCCCCTGGCCCACGTGGGGCTGGCCCTGGCCACCTCCATCGCCGGCGCCGCCAACCTGGCCGGCCTGCTCTGGCTGTTGCGCCGGCGCCTGGGGCGGCTGGACGGCCGCCGCATCTGGCGCTCTTTTCAGCGCATGGCCCTGGCCTCGGCGGTCATGGGCATGGCGGTGGCGGCGGCGGCCTATCTGCCGGATTGGGGACGGGCCGGATCTTGGCCCTGCCGGGTGGCGCGGCCCCTCTTGGCCATATGCCTGGGCGGCGGGGTTTATCTGGGGCTGGCCGCCTGGCTGCGTTTGCCCGAGCTTGCCGAACTAAAGGCGGTCATGACCCGCCGGCGCAGTTAGCGCTATTTTTCCTGAAAGATACCAGCCAGGGGGATCTCAATACCGGCGGCTCAGTGCTCCTTGCCGTCGCTGAGGCGGGGGCCGATGTTTCCTTGTCCATCGACCAGGTAAACGGCAAAGCCGTTGCTTTGAGCTTCTTTGATTATCTGGTCCTTGTGGATGGCCTCCACTTGACGCTGGGCCCCTTGTTCCTGGGGCAGGCGGCCGGAGAGCAAAAGGCCGTCTTCCTTGTTGGCTGTCACCGGTATGAAGTTTTCCTCAGAGTTATTGGTCAAACCCAAAATGGTTTCGTTTTCATCACGCTTTTCAATGATTATCCAAACGTGGTTTTCAGATGCGGTTTGTTCTTCCATGTCAGTGTGTGGTTGCCTCCTGTTCATCGTGTAAGTCTTGCACCAACTGCAATAGTTCCGACCATAGGTCCAGGCGCAGCGTATCCAGGGCCACCGAGACCTCCTGCCCTCCCATAGTCAAGGCGGTTCTCACCACCCGGCCGGAGACGGCGTAGGTGCGGTCATACAGATTCAAGTAGAGCTGTATCCTTTCATCCAGGCTATAGTTCCATTCCTCTTGATTATGCCTAAAACGAAGGCCCTTCAGGGAAATATCCAATATTTCTATGTTGGAAATGCCGTCTACAAAAACCGTTAACTCGCTCTGCGGGCCTATCCGGTAACGTTTGGCCTGCCGCAAATTGGTGGATATCAAGTCCTGTTGCCGGGGGTATAAAACCACCATCGCGGTGTTTAGGCCTTGAGGGCCTGGGAAATCATCCAGGGTGTCCAGGACCAGAGAATAGTAGCCATAGCGCCTAGGCCCGGCCTCCTCCCGGCAAAGAAAGGTAATCTCAAGCGGCTGCCCCAAAAGGGGCGATTCCAGGGGGGGCTTGGGGTAACTCAGGACCAGGTCGTCTTCCTGGGTGCCCAGCACCTGGGACCGGTGCACCGAGCGGGGCTCGAAAATCTTCCGCCGCCTGGGAACCAGTTCCACTCTTTCGCCGGGAGCAAAGAACTCGGCGATGGTTTCCTCGGTCCAACCGTAGGCATGCTCAGCCATGACCGCCTCGCAAATCTGCAGGCCTATACATTTATTGTTACGCTCCCGGCAAAATTAGTCAAGAATAAGGCCCGGTTTGGCGTCTCTTAAGCCCTCAGGCGGTGCACTTGAAGCCTTGGGCATAAAGCTGGTGCAGCTTTGTCACTTTGCTCAGATAATTGCGGGTTTCCGTGGGCAGGCGCCCCCCGCGCTCCACATTGCTGGGCCCCCAGTTGTAAGCGGCCAAGGCCTTGGACAGGTCTCCATCGAACCGCTCGAGCATCTGGGCCAGATAACGGGTGCCGCCGTTGATATTCTGGGACGGGTCAAAAGGGTTGGACACTCCCAGGTCCTGGGCGGTTTCAGGCATCAGCTGCATCAGGCCCATGGCCCCGGCATTGGAAACGCAATTGGGGTTGAAGTCGCTTTCCGCAGTGACCACGGCCCGCACCAGGTTGGGGTCAACTCCGTGTTGGCGCGAGGCCTTTTGGATCAACGTGTCAAATTCTTGACGATCCTGGGGCGTCAATTTGGCATTGCTGGGGGCAGAGGGGGCTGGCTCCTTGGGAGCGGGTAGGGCCTTGGGCGGGGTTGGGGTTGTTGGGGCGGGAAGTTGCTTCCGTGCCGCCGGAGCCAAGGTGGCGAGATTAGGCCCAGTGGGAGCCTGTCCTGATCCCATGAGGCGGCTGGAGCTATTTAGCATAATAATATTGGCTAGTTGGGCGATTAGGCTGCCGCGTGAACCTCCCAGGGCCAGGCGCATTAGGTTACTGAAACCCAGGCTATTTGAGCTGCTGCCCGGCCTTGGCGTTTGGGTCTGTGAGGAAAAAAGCCTGGTGTCAAAAAGGCGCAAGGTGTTCAATAATTTCACGGTTGCTTGCTCCCCGGCCTATGCCTAATTAATTATTTCCCTGGCGTCTTAGCCTGATCATTGCTGCATTTTGCAAATTACGGGCCAGAACTCCTGAGTTGCCAATCACAGGCGCAAAGGGCAAAATAGCCGTTATGCAAACTAAGGGCGATCTGGGAGAGCGGACATGCCATTCATTTCCTCTCGGCGGGGACTTTGCAATCGCAGGGATTTTTTGCAGGCAGCCTCGGCCATGACCATATCGGCGCCGGTTTGGCTGACCCTGAGCCGGGCCCCGGCCCTGGCCCAAGCGGCGCCGTTATCCTCTTCATCCCCGGCCTTAAAAAATTATTTCGAGGCCGCCTTGGGGATCACCTCTGCCGATCAAGAGAGGCTGCTAAAAGAGGCCCTGGCCAAAGGCGGCGATTTGGCAGAGGTTTTTTTTCAGCATATTGTGGGCACCTGGATCATCATGGAGGACGAAAAGGTGAACCGGGCCTACAGCTCCATCAACCTGGGTATGGGGGTTCGGGTCATCAGGGGAGAGAAGACCGGCTACGCCTTCAGCCAGGTACTGGAGATGCCGGCCATGCTGCAGACGGCCCGGGCCGCCGCCGCCCTGGCCCGGGCAGGCAAGCAGGCCCCGGGCCAAAAGGGGGTGGTGGTGCATGCCTTGCAGGACAAGCCCGGCCTGGACGTGTACCCCACCCAGGAGCCCTGGGCCCTTGTCTCTGGGGAGCGGCGCCTGGACCTGCTCAGGCGGGTGGGGCGGCGTCTGGCCGGGGCTGACGCCAGCATTATTAAGACCGTGCTTCAGTTTCATGACTCCACCTCCCAGGTGCTGGTGGCCAACAGTGAAGGGGTGCGCCGCTGGGACGTGCGGCCCCGCACCAGCCTTTACGCCAGTTGCGTGGCCCAAAAAAAGGGACGCCGCGAGTCCAATTATGCTGACGCCGCCATGCGGGCCGGGCTGGAGTTTTACACCCCGGAGCTGTTGGACCGGCTTGCCGATGAGGCCGCAGCCCGCACCCTGCGGCTTTTCCAGGCCAGGCCCCTGGCCCCGGGGGAGATGCCCTGTGTGTTGGCCCCGGGATCAGCGGGTATATTGCTGCACGAGGCCATTGGCCACGGGCTGGAAGCGGATTTCAACCGGCGCGGCATCTCCACCTATGCCGGCCGCCTGGGCCAAAGGGTGGCCGACCCGCAGGTCACGGTGGTGGACGACGGCACCATTCCCAACAGCCACGGCGCCTTGTCTTTTGACGACGAAGGCGGGGACAGCCAGCGCACGGTTCTGGTGGACAAGGGGGTGTTGAGGTCCTATCTGCATGACCGCCTCAGCGCCGCCTGGTACCAGACCCAAACCACGGGCTCGGGCAGGCGCCAGAGTTATCAGTATCCCCCGATTCCCCGCATGCGGGCCACCTTCATGGAGCCGGGCAAGTACGACCCCCAAGAGGTGCTGGGCCAAGTGAAAAAGGGGATCTACGCCGAGCAGCTCTCAAACGGCCAGGTCAACATCGGCGCCGGCGACTTCAGCTTTTATATAAAAAGCGGCTGGGCCATTGAAAACGGCAGGCTCACCCATCCGGTGAAGGACATAAACCTCACCGGCAACGGCCCCCAGGTGCTCTCGCGCATCAGCATGGTGGCCGATGACCTGGCCTTGGCGGAGAGCGGATTCATGTGCGGCAAGCTGGGCCAGACCGTGCCCGTCAGCCAGGGGCTGCCCACCACCCTGGTCTCCTCCATAAATGTGGGTTCAGCCGGGACGGGAAGCTAGCAACAGGAGGCCGGTTTATCCATGCCGGATGAATTGAAAGCTATTGAGACCAGGATGCGGCGCACGGCGGAGCTGTGTCTGCAGGCCGCCCAAAAGGCCGGAGCCCGGCAGGCGGCGGTGAAGATATCGCGCTCCCGCTTTACAGAGGCGGGCTTTCGGGACGGTGATTTGGACAAGGCGATCTCATCGGCCAAGCAAAGGTTGACCCTGAGGCTTTTTATCAAGGGACGCTATGGGGTCCACTTCACCAACGACCTGAGGCCTCAGGCCCTGGAAAAGTTCATTAATGACGCCGCTGATCTCACCCGCTTGCTGGAGCCTGACCCCTGGCGTTCTTTGCCCGGGCCCGGACGCTACCCCCAGCCCCCGGGACCGGACCTGGAAATATTCGACCCGGCCTTGGCCAAGACCCAGCCGGAGCATTGGCTTGACCTGGGCCGGAACATGGAATCCCTGGCCCGTGAGGAGGGGGCCGGCAAAGGAGCTAAACTGATCTCCAGCTACGGGGGCGCATATGCCGAGGTCTCCCAGGGGCTACTGGCCAATAGCGATGGTTTCGCAGGGGTTCAGGCCGAGACCGGGGCCTTTGCCGGGTGTTCGGTGGTGCTTTTGGATTCCAATAACCAGGCCAAGCGCCGCAGCGGCTGGTGCTGGGAGGGCGGGCGCGACCTGGCCGGCCTCCGGGATAAGGCCCGTCTGCAAGACATTGCCCATAAGGCCGGCGCCCGGGCCTGGGGGCAGATGGGAGCCAAACCCGGGCCCACGGGCAGGGCGGCGGTGCTGGTGGAGAACCGGGCCGCAGGCAAGCTGGTGGGACAGCTTTTGCGGGCCTTGAGCGGACGTGCCCTGCACCTAAAGAGGTCTTATCTCAGCGGCAAGCAGGGCCAAAAGGTGGCCTCGCCGCTTTTGACCCTCCAGGACCGGCCTTTGCTCAAGGGTGGGCTGGCCTCGGCCTGGTTCGACGGCGAAGGCATGGCCAGGCAAACCTTGTCCCTGATCGAGGCGGGCAACCTGAGCAACTATTACCTGGACACATATTACGCCAAGGCCCTGGGCCTGCCCCCCACCACCGGCTCTTCCAGCAACGTGGTTCTGCCGGCCAGCGGCAGCCAGAAGCTGGACGAGTTGGAGGCTGCTATGGACCGGGGGCTGGTGGCAACTTCTTTTCTGGGTGGCAACTTCAACTCCACCACCGGCGATTTTTCCTACGGAGTCCGGGGCCGCTGGGTGGAAGGCGGCAAAAAGGCCTTTGCCGTGGAAGGCATGAACCTGGCGGGCAACGCCGCTGACCTTTGGGGTTCCCTGGCCGCGGTGGGGGCGGACCCTTATCTCATTTCGGCGGTGCGCGCCCCCAGCCTTTTGTTCTCGGAAGTGCAGCTAAGCGGCGCCTGACTTGCGTCTTTCCCCTCCATGGGCTAAGGTGGGCGCTCCACAGACTGGCCAAGGGCCCGGGAGCTTCTATGGGAATATTCAAAGGAAACGCGACCATCAGCCGGTATCTGGTGCGGGGCAAGCAGGCCGGTTTTTCGTCCCAAGAGCTGGACCAACGCATCCGGCGTTTTGCCTTTAAACCCATTGAGGACGGCACGGAGGAGCTATCCGTGGGCTGGGTTTCGGTGAACGACTTTCTGGACCTTGAGTTTGCCTATGCCTCTTATGCCCTGGATCC
>JASFOZ010000127.1:0-9362 GCA_050116255.1 Desulfarculaceae bacterium | reverse complement strand
TGGCCGCCCTTTTTTTATTGGCGGCAGCGGTGCGGGTCCTGTTTTTGTTTCACCCGGTGGTGGACTCGGACGTGGCCGTGGTGGGGCTGATGGGCATGCACGCCCTGGAAGGAGAATTCAGCCCTCTGTACTGGGGCCAGCATTACGGGGGCAGCCAGGAATCATTAGTGGCGGCCTTTTTATTTTGGATCTCCGGGGTCAGCCGCTACGCCCTCAATGGGGCCGCCGCCTTGATTTCCCTGGTTTATTTGGCTGGTTTATACCGCCTGGGCAAGGAACTTCTGGGAAGGAGCGCCGGTCTGGTGGCCCTGGGCCTGGCTGCGGTGGGACCTTTTTTTCTGGTCTGGTATTCGGTCCAGGCCCGGGGCATCAATATTGAGGTCTTGACCGCCGGCACTTGGCTGCTGGCCTTTACGGCCCGGGCCCTGCGGCTTGAACCTGGGACCGGGCCCTACCTATGGCAATGCTTGGGCATTGGCTTAATGGCGGGCCTCGGCTTCTGGGCCCACGTGCTCATGGTCTATTTCCTGGTGCCGGCGGGACTATTGCTCTGGCGGCACGATCCCCGCCTGTTGCTTAAGCCCCGCTTTGCGCTGATGCTTGTGGGCTTCATTGCCGGAGCCTGGCCCTTGCTTTATTACAATCTGACGCATGATTGGGCCACCTATCATTTGCTCTTTACACCCCAGGGCCCGGCAGTGGGATTTGGCGAGAGCCTGGCCTTTTTCATCCGGCAAAGCCTGCCGGTCTTGACCGGCCTGCGCTATCCGGGTGAGGGGGTGTGGGTTCAGCCGGTCCTTAGCGTCCTGGTGGGGTTGATCTCAGCCGGGGCCTTGATCTGGGCTTTGGGGGCGGGAGGAAAAGATCTGATCTACCGCCTGAAGGGGCTGCCCGCAAAAAGAGGCATGGATCTGATTCTGTTGATATTGGTTTCAGTGACCGTGGTTTTCTGCTGGCTGGGAGGGGCCTCTTCAAAGAGCAGCCGCTACCTGCTTTCTCTATACGCGGTGTGGCCTTTAGTGCTGGCCTTTGGCTTTAAGCGCCTAAGAGAACAAGCGCTAAGACGTGGCTACAAGTCCTTGAGCCTGGCAACCTGGAGCCTGCTGGTGCTGATTGGCGGTTTTTATCTGCTGGGAACGGTCGCCTCCACCCATTTATTCCTGCCTCATGAAAAAGCCAGGCATCAGATAGCCTGGGAGCGAAACCTCGAGTGGGTTGATTTTTTCAAATCCAAAGGCATCAGCCATGTGTACATGGACTACTACTGGTACTCAACCCGGGCCACCTTTGACGCCAAGCAGGAAGTGGTTTTTTTGTTGCCTCAGGAGGAGCGGTACCCTGGTTTTCAACAAGGTCTGCTGCGGGCCCGGAAAGCAGGTTTCCTATACCGCTCTGCCAACGCCCCGGGCCTGCTGCAAAGCCTTACTTCCATGGGGGCTCGCTATCAAACCAGAAACCTTGCCGGAAATATGACCGCAATCTATGATCTCCATCCGCCTTCAGGTCAGCCCCTGATATTACAGGACCAAGGATTCCAGGGGGAGGGGTTCCCCAGCTCCGAAGATGTGGCCCAGGCCTGGGACCTGAACGCCACCACCCGCTGGTTTTCGCTGGGCCCGCAGAGGCCCGGCCAATGGCTGCAGCTGGACCTGGGCCGTATTGAAAACCAAGTTTGCCAGTTGCTTCTTTTTTTTGGAGTCCACCAGGACAAGCCCAAAGCGCTGGTGGTGGAAGGCTCCCAAGATGGGTGGCAGTGGGTGGAGCTGGCCCGGCGTAAGGATGAGGCCCGGGTCTGGATATGGGCCGCAGACAAACCCATATCTCTGTTCAAGACCCCCTGGCAGGAGATCCGTTTTACGCCCCGCCCGCTGCGCTACCTACGTCTGCGCCAGACCGGGACAAGCACCAACTACTATTGGAGCTTGAATGAGATCTTGGTCGGGACCCAGACCGCCGCGCCCCAGGTCCCCCCTGATCCCAAGGCCGCCTCTGCCTGGTTGGCCAGAGAGATTAGGGATGACGGGCCGGTGTGGTGCGGGCCGGCTTTAAACGCCTGGTTGCCCAAACGGCTCCAGGCGCACCCGCGTCGCCAGTCCCGGCCATCGTGGATGCGGGAATACCTCCGCCCAGAGCTGCTGATGCCCCTGGACAAAGAAATGCTCTTAGCCTTGCCCCTGGGTTTGGCGGGCGCGTCACAGCAGGTCCTAAGTTCATGCGGGTATGAATACTCCGTGCAAAAGCGCCACGGTTATGCCCTGATTCGGGCCCGGGCTGCAAGGCTTTCATCAGAAGGAACGAAATACCTCAACCAAGTCAGGCCGCAGCAGACCCCACATGGCTTGGCCCTGGATCTGGGCGAAGAGAAGACCATAAATCAGGTAGTCCTAAGAGGAGACCGGGATTCCTTTGTGACGCCGGCTGGGCTGCATCTGGAGGCAGGCGCAAGGGATGGTGATTACCAAAAGGTGAGCTTTAAGGCTCTTTGGCCGCCGCAATTGTATTGGGCGGGGATAATGCCCTTGGCCGCTTCTCCCTATCCCTTGCGTTTGAAATTCGCAGCCATAAAGGTCCGTTATCTGCGTTTAACCAAAACCATCCCCCCCGCAGGCAGGCTTCCCGGGATTCTGACTCTGGACGTCTTTGGCCCGAAGGGAGCGCAGCCTTGAGGGATATGCGGGCCTGGATCTTTTTCTAAAAATACCACCTCAATCCCAAACCAATGGAAAAGGTGTCCAGGTCGTAATCGAATTCGCTTATACGGATTGGATCCTGGCCCCGTTCGTTGGCCAGGATAAATTTGACATGGGTTTGAGCCAGGTTCCAGCGGGCGTCTAGGTTGATGGCCAGGTTTTCGGTAATGAACACATCCAACCCCAGACCGTATGTCCACCCGAATGCATCATCCGTCCTAAAGTTGCGGCGATATCCGCCGCGGAATTGATCCCTCCAATCCGGGGCGCTCACGTCCCGCGGTCTTTGCCGCATATAGTCGTAATACTGGTCTACGGTTTCGAAACCATAATGCCACCAGTGCTCCTCTTGGAAACGGACCCGGTTGTAAGTCAGCCCCAGCACCCCATAGGGAACAAAGCGCTTTTTTATGGGATAGCGCAGAGTGAAACCCAAGGTGATGGTTTTCCATTTCAAGTGGCCGTCATCGGACATGAAGGCCTCAAAAGAATCAAACTCTGCGATGAGGCCGGCGTAGTCACAGAACAATACCTGGAGGTTAAGGTTGGTGAGGATGTTGCTCCTGTCTTCCTTCACCTCTGAGGGTACGATGCTGCCCACAAAATTTTTATTCGAAGTGAGTTCCCAGCTTTTCACGCGGAACCCTACAGAGAATTTGTGATGAGAGCTGTTTTTTTCAGCCGGCCCGGCTGTATCGGCGGCCAGGGCCAGACCTGAACCTGAGAGCAAACCCATTGCCAAAAGGATCGCGACGAAAAGCTTTATCTTTTCCATAATCTATCCCCTTACCCCCTAACACTCTCCACACCTGGGCAGGCATCTTCAAACCCATGATATTACACATGAAGGAGTTACATGGCAATTGTTAACTGTGCAGGATTAAACAGGCCTCCGTGGATTGTTCAGTCCTCAAGGCTGCAAATGGCAGGATCAGAAAATTCCTTTTCGAGGCCAGGCAAGTGAGTTGGCTGTCAAGCAACCATTTGCACTCTGGTTTTGGGCTCTTTTGCTTGCTCTTGGTAAGATTTTCAAAGGGGGGTGATGTAAGCAGAATCCGGGCTGGGTGTCTCTGCCCGAGGGGAGGCTGCTTGCCAAACGCCGGCTGTATTCGTGTTATGCTTGCATCACAGACGTGTTACCCCCTGGGGGAGGAAGTATGGCCACTTTGATACTCGCGGTGAGCATATCCATTCTGGTTTCAGCTATGTGTTCCCTTTTGGAATCGGTGCTGTATTCCACCAGAATGATTTCCTTGGAGGCTGCCGTACACAAGGGCAATCGCCGGGCCAAACGTATGCGCGTGCTGAAGAGCCAGGTTGAACGGCCATTGGCCTCCATACTCATACTGAACACCTTGGCCAACACAGCCGGCGCTGCCCTGGCGGGATGGGCCGCGGCCCAGGTGTGGGGGGCGGGCTCTCTGTGGGCCTTTTCCCTGGCGTTCACCATGGCCATCCTGCTTTTTTCTGAAATAATCCCTAAAACGGTTGGCGCTGTGCACTGGCGCCGGCTTTGGAGCCTATCAGTATGGCCCCTGGAGGGGATGTTGCTCCTGTTGGCGCCGGTGATATGGCTCACCCAGGCTCTGACCCGTATGATCACGCGGGGCCGGAAGATGACCCCCAAGATTAGCGAGGACGAGATACTGGCCGCCGCCCGGATGGGCGCCAGCGGCGGTGAAATAAGCGAGATGGAACATCATCTTATCACTAACATCATTCACCTTGAGGAACAGCGGGCCAGTGACATCATGACTCCCCGGACGGTGCTGTTCACCACAGATGGCGCTCAGTCGGTTTCCCAGGCCCGCAAGGCTGCCCAAGATTGGCCCCACACCCGGGTGCCTGTGGTTCTGGCCGAGCCCGAAGATGTCAGGGGTTATGTGATTAGAAACGAGGTGATGATCGCCCCTGAAAGTGATACACCCTTGGTGGAATCGGATCTGCTCAAGCCGGTCCGATTTGTGCCCGCATCGGCCAATGCCCTGAACCTGCTTCATTCTTTTTTGAGGAGGCGGGAGCACTTTTACTTGGTGGTGGATGAATACGGTGGCATCATGGGTTTGGTGGGGCTGGAGGATGTGTTGGAGAGCCTGGTGGGCTCTGAAATCGTGGATGAGCATGAACAAGTGGCAGACCTGCAGGAACTGGCCCGGCAGCGCGGCCAAAAGGTGCTGGATTCGGACTAAGGGAGTGAATGCCAGCCGAGGTCGGTCAGTAAGAAGGGTAGTCGGAGACATAGGATGAGCAGATACGATCTGGACGTATTGGTAATAGGTGGAGGCGGCAGCGGCGGTTTTACGGCAGCGACCACTGCCATGAAGAGCGGGGCCCGGGTGGGCATGGTGGAGGCGGCTCGCCTGGGCGGGCTGTGCATATTGGCCGGATGCATGCCTTCAAAGACCCTAATTCACAGCGCCGCCGGGCTGCGCCACGATCCGGAGCTGGCCCGGAAATCTTATCCTCAGGTTATTGAGCGAAAACAGGCGGTGGTGGAGTATCTGGCCGGAACCCGGGAGGAGGCGGTGAAGGCCAAGCAAGCTAAAGGCTTGATTACTTATCGAGGCCAGGGCCGGTTCCAGGACTCTCACACCGTTTCGGTGTCAGGAGAGCAGGTGACCGCTGCCAAGATTGTGGTGGCCACGGGCAGCGCTGAGATTGTTCCATCCATACCAGGGCTGGAGGAAACAGGTTTTTTGACTTCCGAAAGCTTTATGAACCTCCAAGCGCTTCCCGAATCTCTGATTGTTTTAGGGGGAGGAGCCATTGCCCTGGAAATGGGGCAATACGCCGCCCGTATGGGGGTAAAGGTGACCCTGATTCAAAGGAGCCAGCACCTGCTCAGCAGTGAGGCTCCTCAGGTGGGGGAGGCCTTGGCCGAGGCCCTGATTGAGGATGGTGTGACCATTTTCACCGGCACCGAGCTGACGGCAGTGGGAAAAGAAGGCCAGGAAAAGGTGGTTTCTTTTAATCATCAGGGAAAAAAGAGCCGGGTGCAGGCCCAGGAGATACTTTTATGCCTGGGAAGAAGCCCCAATACAGGCGGGCTTAACCTGGAGGCGGCTGGGCTAAGCCTGAAAAACGGGGCCCTGGCGGTGGACGGTTTTATGCGCACCGGCCAGGAGCACATCTTCGCCGCCGGCGATGTCACCGGAGTCCGCATGGTGGTGAATCTGGCCATTCTTCAGGGTGAAATCGCCGGATACAACGCCACCCATGAGCAGATGCGCCAGATCGACGATTCGGTACTGCCCTGGGCGGTTTTCTGCGACCCCCAGTTCGCCCGGGTGGGGCTCAACCATGCTCAAGCCGAGGCGGCTGGCCTTGATTTTGTGGAGGCCAGTTATCCCCTGGAAGGAATGGGATCAGCCCGCACCTACCCCAAAGATCTCAAAGGGCTCATGTGTATGCGCGCAGCCGCCTCTGATGGCCGCATTCTTGGGGCCGAGATCGTGGCTCCGGAGGCCTCTCTTTTGATCCACGACACCGTGGTGGCCATGAAGCTTAAGGGCACCCCCAAGGATCTGGCCGAGATCCCCTATCTGCACCCATGTTTGTCTGAGATCACCAATTTTTGCGCCCATCGCCTGGCCCGGAAATTGGCGTCATAGGACAAAAGGAAGGCTGCCCGCCCGGCTGGCGGACCATGAGAACAAGGGGATTGCTGCTGAATCGGTTGTTGGTTATCAATTCCAGCGGGGGGAGGTCAGCTCAACTCCGCGCTCCAAGCCTCGGTGGAAAGGATCCGGCTGAATACCGTGGCCTGGGTAACCAGCACCGCCCGATGCAGTTCTTCGGCCGTGACCGATCCCGCCTCATTGCTGAGGTCCAAGGTGCCGGTGGCGTCGGCCAGGAACTCCACCCCAAATCCCCGGTGAAAGGCCTGACGCGCGGTGCTGTCGCAACACATCTGGGTCATATAGCCGCAGATGGTCACGGTGTCCACTTCCCGCTCACGCAGCCGCTTTTCCAGGCCGGTGCGGCTAAAGGCGCCGGGCAAATTTTTTTCCAGCAATAGATCCCTGGGTCTTTTGGCTACCTGGGGATGGAGTTCCCAGGAGGGGCTGCCTTCAACAAACACCGGCGAACCTTCCTGCATGGAAGTGTGGCGGATAACCACCACCGGCAACCCGGCGGCGGCTGCTGCATCCATGGCCCGGAGTATGTTTTCCAGGCTGCCGGCAGGATGGCTAATGGGGAGGGCGCCGCTGAGATACTCGTTCTGAACGTCAATGACCAAAAGGGCCCGTTTCATCGTTTCTTCTCTCCAGGCAATTAAAATAGAACCCAGAGGGGCGGGCTGCCCAGGTTCAGAGGCGCCCTATTTGCTTGCCTCAGACGCAGACCCGGCTTGTGATGACGGCGCGGGGGAGGCAGGCTCCGGAGACAGTCCTAAGGCCACCAGTCCTTCACGGGCCGCCCGGGCGCTGAGTGTGCCCGGAGCCTTGGAGAGCAGGTCGCGGTAAATCTGCTCAGCCTTGCTTTTATCTCCGGCGGCGGCAAGCACCCGGGCCTGATCCAGCCTGGACATCCTGGCCAGGCTGGGCCCGCTCAAGCGGGCTGCCTCCTGGAATGCCTCGGCTGCGGCGGCGGGTTTGTTTTGGCCTTCCAGGGCCTGGGCCAGGCCCCGCCAGGCCAAAGGCAACAGCTCCGGCGCCAGGTCCGGTTCTTCACTGAGCCCCCGGAAGGTTTTTTCCGCCTCTTTGAACTTTTCCTGTTCCAGCAAAAGGCTGCCCAAGGCCAGCCGGGCCTGCAGGCCCGAATTGGTGGTGCTGTAAGTGCTGGTCACCTGGGCCAGGGAGTCTGCGGCCGCCTTGATTTGCTTGGAGTCCTCGTCTGTTGCGGCCACGGTGTTCAGGTAAAGGTTGAAGGCAGGCGCCAAAGCTTCACTGGCAGCCTTAGCCCTATATTGCTGGTAGGCGTGGATTCCCAACACCACCGCCAGGATCAACACCACCGCTGAAACCGAGACAATGACCAGCTTGAGGTTTTGTTTGGCCCAATGAAAGGCTCGATCCGAAAAAGTCAAAAACTCGTCAGGTTCCTTTAGAAGCTTCTTGCGGTCTATTTTCGCCATTGCAAAATCCTAATTCTGTGATTCCAGCCTGGCCTGGGCCAGGGCCGCTGCGCCCAACACCGCAGCCTGGTCGCCCAGCCGGCCAGGTAAAAGAGAGACCTCTTCCGGGTCGGCGATGTGCAGCCTGTTTCCAAGTTCTTCCCGTGCGGCAGACTCCATCAAAGCCCAAGACCGTGCCACACCACCTCCGATAACAATCAAATCCACGCCCGTGGTCACCACCAGATCAGCGGCCGCCCGCCCCAGGGCCTTGCCCGCGGTTGACATCAGCTGTCTGGCCACGAAATCGCCGTTCTCTGCTGCCTGCGCAATTTCCTGAACACTGCCTCCGGACTCAAGGGTGCTTTGCCAGCCTTGGGCCAGGGATTCCTCCAGCATGGCCATAAGGCTGGTGGCTGAGGCATATGCCTCCAGGCAGCCCTTGGCCCCGCATGGGCATAAACGGCCGTCCTCTTCCACCAAAACATGCCCCAACTCTCCCCCGATTCCCATGGTTCCGGTCACCAGATTACCGCCTATGATAAGACCGCCGCCTACGCCGGTACCCAGGGTATAACAGGCCATGTCTTGTTTGCCTTGCCCGGCCCCGAAACGATACTCGCCAAAGGCATAGGCATTGGCGTCGTTTTCCAGCACCGTGGGCAGATCCAGAGCAGAGGCGACCTGACCCTGCAAGGGGAAGCCGTTGAACCGGGGCAGATTGGGGGATGTGGCAACCAACCCTTGCCTGCGGTCCAGCCGTCCCGGTGTTCCCAGGCCGGCCGCCTTCAGGGTTAAGCCGTTGGAGCCGGCCCACTGCCTTAGATCGGCATGTTGCCTGGTCAGACGGCCCACCCAGTCTTCGGGGCCAGCCTCGGCCTGAGTGGTAAACGCGGATTCACGAACCAGGCCCTCAGGGCTGACCAGCCCCACGCGGGTGTTGGTTCCTCCCAGGTCTATGCCCGTGAAGCAATCCAAGGGACCTATCCTTTCTTTTCTCTGACCTCATCCTTGATGCGTTTGACGTGTCCCCTGCCCATACCCTTCACCTCGCAGCCCAACTCAAAGTAGCGGCGGATCTTGGCATCATCAAGAACCGCAAAGCAGTCCACCACCGCCACCGGCCCCCCGCACTTTTTCACCACCCAGTCCGGGTCCAGATTGAGGTATTCCTGATGGCGCACCGCCAAAACCACGGCATCGGCGCCAGGCAGGGCATCCTCCAGGTCCTGGGATACGGCCAGACCGGCCAGGTCATCCTGGTTGCGGAAAAACCGGGCTCTGCTCTTGCCCGGGGCGGGGTAGGTGTCTTGTTTCTCGAACTCCCACCACTTAAGTACATAGGGGTCGTGCACCCGCACCGTGGCCCCCATTTCGGCAAGCTTTCGCACCACCAGCTCACTGCCTGAATAGCGGGTGTCCCCCACATCCTCGCGGTAGGCTGCGCCCAGTACCGCCACCTCGCTGGCGGCCACGATGCGGCTCATGTTGCGCAGGGCGTCGCGCACCAGCTCGGCAGCGTGCAGGGCTCTGAAGTCGTTGATATCAATGGACATGGGCGTCATTTTGAACAAAGGCTCTTGAAAACCCATCAGGCTGTGGTAGGCCCACACCCC
>JASFOZ010000126.1:0-9431 GCA_050116255.1 Desulfarculaceae bacterium | reverse complement strand
CGGTCTTGGTTATCAGGGTTAGGTTGGCTATACCCCGGCTGCCCACGGTGACGCCGATTCTCATGCCAGGGGATACCAGGCTGCTGAACCCGATTTTATCGAGCTCCGCTGATATTGTTTCCGGAATATCGGTTATCTTATGGCTTTCAAAGTGCTGTTTACAGCGCCGCATGCGTATTTTTTTCATGGCCGCTGCTCCTTAAAGCCATCGCTCGGAATTATTTTTAAATAAAATTTAATTATCATTAAAATAGGCGATTTATAATAAGCTTTAAGTGTTTGTTTATAGTTTAGCTAAAGCTGATTTTATCTGTCGCATGCCTTTTTCTATATCTTCATAAGAAGCGGCGTAAGATATGCGGATATAGCCCTCTCCCGTAGGCCCAAAGGCGGTGCCGGGCACGGTGGCTACCCTGGCCTCCTCCAGCAGATATTCGGCCATTTCTTTTGAACTGCGCCCGTATTTTTTTATGGAAGGAAAAATATAGAACGCCCCTTTGGGCTTCACATAGTCAAATCCGATGCTGTCCAGAGAAGTGAGCAGCAATCCCCGCCTGCGCCCGAACTCCTTGACCATTTCACGCACGCAATCCTGGGATGAGGTCAAGGCGGCCACGGCCCCGATCTGCACAAAGGTATTGGGGCAACTAACCATGTGCTGATGCAGCTTCAGGCAGTTGGATATGATTTCCCGTGGTCCCAGAAGATATCCCAGCCGCCAGCCGTCCATGGCGTAGCTTTTGGAAAAGCTTCCCACCACCAGGGTTCTTTGTTTCATGCCCTCTAAAGAAGCGATGCAGACATAGGGCATATCGTCGTAAATTATATAGTTGTAAATATCATCTGCAATTACCATAAGGTTGTGCTTAATCGCCAAATCAGCTATGGCCTTTATGGTATCTACTGAATAGACCTGCCCGGTGGGATTGTGAGGTGAAGTTAGAATAATCGCCTTGGTATTTGGAGATATCTTGCTTTCGATTTCAGCACAGTCAATATTGAACCCTTCACTCTCTTTCAAGGGAATATTCACCGGCTCAGCCCCGCATAACCGGCACCATCCGTTGTAGTAGACATACATGGGCTCGGGAACGATAACCTCGTCGCCCGGATCGAGAATACTTTGCAGGGCAACATATATCGCCTCAGTGGCGCCTGAGGTGAAGATAACCTCATCCGGGGCTGTATCCAGGTTAAAGTCCTTTTTCATGCGGGCGCATAAGGCCTCTCTCAACTCAAGGGTGCCGGCGCTATTCGTATAATGAACCAGCCCTTTGTCCAGGGCTTCCTTGGCCGCATCCTTGATATGCGCGGGGGTGTCGAAGTCCGGGCGGCCGATGGAAAAATTGATTATCTCTATTCCCTTTTGTTTGTATTCGTCTATTCTCTTGGCCACTTCTCTTATAGGTGAAAAATCAATCAACCCTACTCTTTTAGAACTTATATATGACGTCATTTTTAGCGCCTTTCAGTCCTATCCTTGCCTGGCAAGTATTGATAATTGACCGTCTTAATCTAAGCCTGCAGCAGTTTTCTAAATAAGATTTGTACAGACGGTCATTTCCTGGGCCTAAGCGCCTTTTCCTCAAAGGATATGCCTTTCCATCCGTATTTCATAAAACTGCGTATGTTAGGATGGTCGTCACCACTTGGATTTTCTTGCACATCATGCCAATACAACTCACCGAACAAGGACAGAGTCATTTCTTGGGATAGGTTCAAGCGCCTGCCCAAGGAAAAAATCTTGCATGAACCTTGGTTTTCGCCGGGCTGATTCTCGATCAAATCATCACCAAGGCCGTTACTGAACTTTACCGGAGTATAGATAAAATGTTCCTCTATTATCGCCATGGTATCGGCAAACTTTACGCGTTCTCCCTCGCGGATCTTACCTAGATGTGCATTCAAGGTGTCTGTCATCAATAAACCTCTTGCTTATGCCCAGCTTTTGGCCTTGTTGCGTGGTACCGGTATTGTAAAGCCCTTCACCCGCCGCAATTCATCCCCACCCTCCAGAGTCTGTACTCAAAATGGTGTCGTCCCAAAATAGAGCTAGGGATAAGCGCCTGTAATTTAAGCCTGAATATTGACGATTCCACTGGTTAGAGATAAAAGCTAACCTACCTTTGAGGCCCCAAACCCGCCTCACCTAAGATCACACTATGCGATTGCCTCAGAAATTGTCAACAATATTTTTAATAATGTTGACTCAGAATTGCTAACAGCGTAGAATCGTTATCAGAATAAATGAACAAATTGGCACGGGGGTCACCCAACTAGCCTTTTTCATACTAAAAATATCACCGGCTTAGAGATGCCCCTAGATAAGGTTCTATTTAGGGGCTTGGCGTCATTCAACCAAAACATTGAATTTGCAGCGGGTTTGAAATAAAAAATCCTTGAAACCAAGCGGATATCAGCATAAATGTTGCCTTAATTTTTGAGACGCAAGTGAACTCAGGCAGTTGCCCCTAGAGACTTCTAGCAACAGTTCTTAAAAGCCGCCTAGAAAAATGTCTCTAGAATAATCTACAATATCCCTTTAACTTTCCAAGGATTGGGAACCATTTATGCCAACTACCAGAAAAGACCCTAACAAAGACTTCCAAAAACTGATCGCAAAATTAGAGAACATGATATTGATCGGGGCCTTTCAACCCCGGGAACGCTTAGTGGAGATAAATCTGGCTGAAAAACTTGGGGTCAGCCGGGCTTGGATACGAGATGCTCTCAGGGTTCTGGAAACCAAGAGTTTGATTGAGGTAGTGCCCTTTAAAGGGGCCACCGTGCGCGAGCTGGACGAACGTGAAATCAACGAGATATTTCAGATAAGGGTGGTTCTGGAAAGCCTGAGCAACCGATTGGCTTGCGCGCGATTCACTGAAAACGACGCCCGGGTTCTAAAAAGGCTCGCCAAACAGATCAAAGATAGCTTTGAATGCCAGGATTTCGAGGAAATGGTCAGCGCCAATAACCAGTTTCACTCATACCTGCGGGAACTTTCCGGCAATAAATCCTTGGTGGATATGCTGGATCAACTAAGGGCCCGTTTTCACATCTTCAACACCTTTGCCTGGTCCCGGCCGGGCATCGCCCAAAAGCTGGTGGAGGAACATGAGATTTTCATCAAGGCCTTGGAAGACAAGAACCTGGAACTTATAGATGAGATTTCCACAAGGCATTACAGCTACTCCAAGGATTTGTACCTTCTACAGCTAAAAACTCAAAAGGCCATTGCCTCGGCCGGCAATGACAGTTGAACCACGCGAATAGCCGGGAAGGAAAGTACTGACAGTGCTTTGCCTTTGATACCCCAGCCGTAAACAAGAATCTGTATGCGGCTTGGGGGATGATCATCCCGGCGGGGTAAAACCTTAATTCATTGCCAAGGTCATATGGTGACCAGGCTTTTAAAGAGGTACTCATGAACAAGGTGTTTATTATTTCGGAATCCTGCAAGGGCACTGACGACTGCGGCATCTGCGCCTTTGTCTGCCCCAAGGAGCTGTTCACTCCCTCGCCGGAGATGAATCAGGCCGGTTACATACCACCCCAGATCATTGACCAGAGCGAGTGCATCGGCTGTAAAAACTGCATGATCTCCTGTCCGGACATGGCCATCGTGGTGGAGGCGGAAGAAAGCGAGGTGGCCAAATGAAGGCGATCCCCAGGTTGGAACCAGGCACTCACTTCATCGAGGGCAACATGGCCCTGGCCGAAGGGGCCATAGCCGCGGGCTGCCGCTTCATGGCCGGTTACCCCATCACACCGGCCAGCGAGATACCCAACCGCCTCAGCCAGCTTTTGCCGGGTTGCGGCGGGGTCTTTTTGCAGACCGAAGACGAGATCGCCGCGGTGTGTTCGACTATCGGCGCCTCCTGGAGCGGGTTAAAGGCCATGACCGCCACCAGCGGCCCGGGCATAAGCCTTATGCAGGAAAACATCGGCATGGCCGCAGCCACGGAAACCCCTTTGGTGATCGTGGATGTCATGCGCTTCGGACCCTCCACCGGCGTGCCCTCGGTGGGCCTGGCCGGGGACGTGGTGCAGGTGGCCCGGGGCTCTCACGGCGATTACCAGATCATCGCCCTTTGCCCGGAGAGCCCCCAGGATATGTTCGACCACATGATCCGGGCCTTTAACCTGGCCGAAGGCCTTCGCTGCCCGGTGTTTGTCTTGGCCGACGGTTTTATGGGCCATATGCGCGAGCAGGTCAACATCCCGCCGGACGATCAGATATCACTGGTGGACCGCAAGCTAAGCCAGGCCGGAACCGACCCGGAGCAGCGGCGCGATTTTCTGGACCCGGATGTGGCGCCCATGCCCGTATTCGGCCAGGGGCTCAAGGCCCATGTGACCAGCTCCTGCCACAATGGGCAGGGCATGCGCAATCTCACCGATCCGGAGGTGATGCACGCCTATGTCACCAATCCCATTGAAAAGGTCAGGCACCGCCGCCAAGAGGTGGTGGAGGTTCAGGCCGACTACGCTGAGGGTGATCTGGTCTTGGTCTCCTACGGCACGGTGGCGCGTTCGGCCAAGGCGGCGGCCCAGGCGGGCCGGGCCCAAGGTTTGAATATAGGCACCCTTTCTTTGAAGACGCTCTGGCCGTTCCCGGATGAAGAGGTGGCCCAGGCCGCCCAAAAGGCCCGGGCCATACTGGTTCTGGAAAACAACATGGGCCAGCTTTTCCCCTATATCAAGGCGGCCTCGGCTGAGTTCTGCCCGGTCCAGTTCCTGGGACCCCGGCTTTTGGGGCAGATTCACGACCCGGCGAATGTGTTGACCAAAATCAAGGAGATGCTCTCATGAGTCAGACAGTGCACCCCTTTAGAAAATATACCCGGCCCCAGGTGAAGCGCACCACCACATGCCCGGGCTGCGGCAACGGCATCGTGGCCCAGGCGGTCCTATGGGCCATTGACGCCCTGAACCAGGAGCAGGGACTCACCATGGACGACTTCGCCTTTGTCTCCGGCATCGGCTGCTCGGCCTGGATTCCCAGCCCTCTGTTCGCGGCCGACACCCTGCACACCACCCACGGCCGGCCCATCGCCTTTGCCGCCGGCATCAAGTTGGGGCTGCCCGAACAAAAGGTGGTGGTGATAAGCGGCGACGGCGACCTCAGCGCCATCGGCGGCAACCATCTGATTCACGCCGCCCGCCGCAACCTTGATCTCACCGTGGTCATGGTGAATAACGGCATCTACGGCATGACCGGCGGCCAGACCGCCCCCACCACCCCTCCGGGCCTGTATACCATCACCAGCCCTTACGGCACCATGGAGCCGGCCTTTGATGTCGCCCCCATGGTGGCCGCGGCCGGCGCCCCTTATGTGGCCCGCTGGACCACCTATCATCCCCGCTCCTTGATGCGGGCCATCAAGAAAGGCCTGGAGAAAAAAGGCTTCGCCTTTATTGAGGCGGTCAGCCAGTGTCCGGTGCAGTACGGCCGGGCCAGCAAGCTGGGAAAGGCCACCGCCATCCTCAAGCACTTTAAAGACAGCAGCCTCAAGATAGCCAAGGCCAAGGAGATGCCCCCAGAGGAGATCAAAGGCAAAATCGTGGTGGGCGAGTTCGTTGATCGTGAGGAAGTGGAACTTAGCGGGCAATGGCTGGAGCTAAGCCGGAGCCTGCAGGAGGAATCACAATGCAGCGGGTAGAATTAACCATTGCAGGCGTGGGCGGCCAGGGATCAATCCTGGCCGGGGTTATCCTGGGCTCGGCGGCGGTGAGCTATGATAAGAAATATGCGGTGCAGACCTCGGCCTATTCCTCTGAGCTGAGGGGCGGGTTTGCCGCCGCCTGGGTGGTGCTCTCTGATGAGCCGGTGGTCTATCCCCGGGTTACCGAGCCCGACGTGCTGGTGGCCCAGGCCCAGGACTCCATCGAACGCTTCAGCGCAGTGCTGAAGCCCGGCGGCACCCTGATCTATGACAGCGACATGATCGCCGACCCCCCCGCCGGCATCAAAAAGGCCCACGGGGTGGGAGCGACCTTACTGGCCCGCAATGAGCTTAAGGCGCCGATCGTTGCGAACATAATCATGTTGGGGGCCCTTTATAAGATCACAGAGGTGGTGGACCGCCAGGCCCTGGAAAAGGCCATTGCCGATGCCGTGCCCCAGGGAAAGGCGGAGCTGAACCTCAAGGCCTTTGCTCTGGGAATGGAGAAAGTTAGTTAAGGACTTATTACGGTCTATATACTATGAGGTGGAGCCCTATCGGGCTCCTCCCCAGGAGACCAGCCGGGAACGCCGCGTTCCCTAGCAGGAGAAACGCCATGGCAGTGATGACCAAAGCAGAATATATCGAGTCTTTGAGGCGCATGAAGCCCATAGTGTATATGTTCGGCGAAAAGATCGAAAACGTGGTGGACAATCCCCGCCTGCGCGCCGGGATAGAGGCCACCGGCGCCACCTATGAGCTGGCGGAGATGGAGGAATATAGAGACCTGGTAATCAAACAAAGCCCCCTGATCAATGAACCCATCAACCGCTTCAACTCGCCGCCCATGTCTGTGGATGACCTGGTGGCCCGGGTCAAGATCAACCGCCTGCTGGGCAAGAGGGTGGGCACCTGCCACCAGCGCTGCACGGGCATGGACTGTCTCTGCGCCTTAAGCATTGTCACCTATGACATCGATCAAAAACACGGCACCCAGTACTTCCAGCGCTTCATGGAATTTTTAAAGCACATGCAAAGAAACGACTTCACCGCCAATGCCGGGGTTACGGACGTAAAGGGCGACCGCTCCCTCTCTCCCCAGGATCAGCCCGACCCGGACATGTACCTCCATGTGGTGGAGAAAAACGACAAGGGCATAGTGGTGCGCGGCGCTAAATCTCACCAGACCGGCTCCATATCCAGCCACGAGATCATCGTTCTGCCCACCCGGGCCCTGAAACCGGGTGATGAGGACTATGCCCTGTCCTTTGCCGTGCCCACGGACAGCAAGGGGCTGATTCACGTGGTGGGCCGGTCCAGCCTGGACATGCGCGAGATGGAGGGCTGCGACTGCGGCAACACCTTTTACTCCAAGTACTGCCCCACCGTGATCTTTGACAACGTCTTCGTGCCCTGGGAGCGGGTCTTTATGTGCGGCGAGACCGAGTTTGCGGTGGACTTGGTGGTGAAGTTCTCCGCTTATCACCGCCAGAGCCACGGCGGCTGCAAGTCCGGCAAGATCGATTGCATGGTGGGCGCGGCCCTGACCATGATGGAATATAACGGCACCGGCCGGGCCGGTCATCTCAAACAAAAGGTCATCGACATGATCCACCGCGCTGAAACCCTGTATGGATGCAGCCTGGCAGCATCCTATGAGGGCAAGGAGCAGCCTTCGGGGACCTTTTTCATCGACACCGTGCTGGCCAACGCCTCCAAGATTCACGAAGGCAAGGAGATGGCCGAGGTCATCCGCCTGATGGTGGATATTGCCGGCGGCTATGTGGCGGATTTGCCTTCAGATCGGGATCTGGCCAACCAGGAGGTGGGGCCGCTTTTGAAGAAATATCTGGCCGGCGCCAAGGGCATTGACCCTGAAAAGCGCATCAAGATGTACCGGCTCATTGAAAAGCTGGCCATGGAGAGCGCCGACACCATCAGCGACATACACGGAGGCGGCTCCCCGGAAGCCCACCGCATAACCATAATGAGGGAAAGCGACCTGGAATCCAAAAAGTCGGCTGCCCGGCGGCTGGCCGGTATCAGCGATTAGAGGTAAAGGCCCGGTAAAAACAAACCAGGGAGATCTCCCCTACTCCCTGGTTTCAAGGCCCAGTTCGGCGAGGTGCTGCTGAAGCTGCTCTAAATCCTGGCTTTGCCGCAGGGTGTATTGAAAGACGCCATTTTCGGTGACGACCTTGAGGGTCCGGTTCTGGATACGAAAGCTAAGAGACCGGATATCAGCCAGGGGAATGGAAAAGGTGAAAAAGCGCTCGCGGATGGTGCTGAGATCACAGGAGCCGGTGATGCCCTCCAGGGCCCGGCGCACTTCTTGAGCGCCCTTTCGCCAGAGCCAGTACCGTTTGGATTGGGAATCCCCGGGCAGCGACTCCAGCAAACGGGTCACCGAGGGCGAATCATTATAGGCCTTGATTTGATCCGGGCCGATCATGAGGAACAACAGCCGCCGGTTGGTCAACAATAGGGCGTTCTCAGCATCCCTTATCTTACCCTTGCCCAAAAAGGTGGTTGCTCCGCCCTTGAATAAATCGGACAGGCCGCTGGCCACGCGCATGACCGGGGCCGCCTGGCAAAGCAGCTTTTCGTCCCCGGCAATAGGGAGGTCATGGTCATAGGGGGCGACATACTCATCGGTCACCGGCTCACCCAGGGCGTTGCTCTCAAAAGCGGAATAGGCCTGATTCCGCGCCTGGGTCCCCCGCTGGTATTTCACGATCATGATGACAAACAAAAAGGCCAGAAAGGCGCCTGCGCCCAGGATGACCACAAGGGGGAGTCTAAGCCGTATAACCAGGGTCATGACCACAGCCGCAACGATTACAAGCCCCAAAAAACCGATCAAACCGGCGACTTTGCGCGAAATCACCATACCCGTTCCTTAATAAGGTTAAAGGCCAGGGGCCATAATGATCCCTTGCAGTGCTATTGACAAGGGCTTATTCCCAGATGTCCCCGGCCATTTCCTGCAACCTTGTCTCTTGACAGGGCCGGAGGCGGTCCCTTTAAACTGCTAATAGAAGGTTTTTTTACGGGGCTCCTGGTCTGCAGGGGCCGTTCCTATAGCTGCCTTCAACCCTAAACGCAGGAGGCTAAACGTGGATCCAGCCAAGCTGATCCCCTATGCGGACGCCTTGCCGGCTCCCTGGGATTTTTTGAACGTGCTCATGATCCTCACCTTTATCCTGCACCTGCTTCTGGCCAACACCATGTTGGGTGCCGGCATTATCGCCTGGTTCAACTCCCTTAATAAAAAGTCCGCTTTGATTCAGGCCGGATGGGGGGCGGCCATTGCCCGCAAAATTCCCTACAGCATCGCCCTGGCCGTAAACCTGGGCATCGCCCCGCTTTTGTTCATGCAGGTGATCTACGGCCAGTTCGTGTACGTGAGTGCGGTGCTCATGGCCGTGTATTGGCTGGCCATCTTCATCTTGATTATCCTGGCCTATTATGCCGCCTATCTATATGACATGAAATACCAGGAGCTGGGCCGGGCCCGGGCCTGGGTCCAGGGTTTCAGCGTGCTGGTGTTTCTGGTGGTGGGATATTACTTCACCTGCAACCTGGTGATGATGCTCAATCCCCAGGGATGGAGCGAGTATTTCCAGCGGCCCTGGGGCACCATCCTGCCCTCCGTGGACCCCAGCCTGGCCCCCCGCTACCTCCACTTTGTGCTGTCCTCGGCCGCCATAGGCGGCCTGGCCCTGGGCCTGTGGGGCTGGCGGCGCCTAAAAAACGGCGACCCTA
>JASFOZ010000125.1:0-9509 GCA_050116255.1 Desulfarculaceae bacterium | reverse complement strand
GCAGGTCTACTGCTACGAACATTTTGACTATGACGTGATCTGGGGCGAGTGCTACGCCTGCCATTCCGAGAGCGAGGCCATGGGCACCAAGATCAAGTATGGGGATGATATACTGCCCAGCGTGGTGGAGCCGGCCGTGCAGGACTACGATAAGGACCTGCCCCGCCTCAAGCTCTTTGATCCCTACCAGAACCAGCGGCTGAGCACCCTTTTGACCAGCATAAGGACTCTAAAGGAAAATTATCAGGGTGAGGTGCCGGTGATGGGCTATGTGCAGGGGCCTTTTAGGCACGCCTCCATGTTGCGCGGGTCTGAGTATATAATGCGCGACATGTTCAAAAAAAAGGATGAGCTGCGCCAACTTTGCCAACTGGCCCTATATAGTCAGATTGTCTATGCCATGGCGGTGATCAGCGCCGGCCCTGATATTATATTCCTGTCCGATCCCACCTCCTCCGGAGACGCCGTCTCCAAAAAGATGTGGGAACAGTGGGGCCTGCCCTACACCAAAGAGCTGGTGGACGTGATCAAACGCAGCGGAGTGAAGACCATACTGCACATCTGCGGCAACACCACCGACCGCCTGGAGAGCTTGGCCGCCACGGGCGTGGATTGCCTGAGCCTGGATATGGCGGTCGATTTCGCTGAGGCCCGGCGCATATTGGGGCCGGACTATTGCTTGATGGGCAACGTTGACACAACCCTCATGGCCATGGGCCAGGCGGACAAGGTGACCGAGGCCAGCCAGCGGGTGGTTGAGGCCGCGGGCAAAGACGGGCATCTACTGCTTAGCGGCGGCTGCCTCCTGCCGGATATGTGCCCGGCCGAAAACATACAGGCCATGGTGCAAGTGGCCCACGCCTGCACCTACTGACCAAGACGAATGTAGGCGCGGTGGGTTAAAAAAATTACGCCCTATTCCCCCTATTTTTTAACTGCATTCCTCATCGTCATTTTTCTTAAGGAAATCATCCCTGATTTGTTGGCGCGACTCCTCGGAGGTCAGATAGTCATAGGCGGTCAGGGCCAGGAGTTTGGCGGCCTTAAGCAGGACCTCGCGGCCCCGTTCGGTGGTGGTGGCCTGGCAAAATTCCACTGAATGGCCGTTGATGCCATCGTCAGGGTCGACTATAGCCAGATAGGGATGGGCCACCGGTATAACTTGGCTCAGATTTCCGCTGTCGGATGATCCCATGCGGCCGTCCGATTTGTCGATCGCTAGGCCCAGCATGGTCATGTTGGCTTTTATTATGCCTTCCAGGGCGGGGTTGCGCTTGCGCGGGTCCAGCTTGGGCAACATGGCCTCCACCTTAAAGCTGGCGCCGGTGGCCAAGGCCGCGGCCTCAGCAATCCTTGCCACCTTGTCATACAGCTCATCCCGGTAGTCCAATGAGCGTGCCCGCACATAAAACAGCCCGGCGCTGTAATCCGGGATGATATTGGGCGCGTCGCCTCCATGGGTGATAATGCCGTGGATGAGGCCCTCGGTCTTGACTTGCTGGCGCAAGGCGCCGATGCCGTTGAATAAAAGGATCATGGCATCCAGGGCGTTTATGCCCTTGTCAGGCGAACCGGCCGCATGGGCGGTGCGGCCGAAAAACTCCACCTTGAATTTGGTGCGGCCCAGGGAGGTCGAGCCGGCGATATTCTTGTCGCCAGGGTGGAACATGATCGCCGCGTCAACTTCATCAAATGCCCCGTTCTGGGCCATAATGGCCTTGCCCGCGGCGCCCTCCTCAGCCGGGGTGCCTACCAGGATCAGGGATGCAGCCAGATCGCCTATGGTGTCTTTAAGGGCCAGGGCCGCCCCCAATGAGGCGGCCGCTATCATATTGTGTCCGCAGCCGTGTCCGATCTTGGGCAGGGCGTCGTATTCAGCCAAAAGGGCCATGGTGGGACGCTTGCTGGGCGCACCGCCCGGTTTAGCCACAAAGGAGGTCTCCAGACCGCCCACCGCCTTTTGCACCTGAAAGCCTTCCTCTTCAAGCCGGGCGCTCAAAAAGTCCCGGGCCTTGAACTCCTCAAAGGCGGTTTCAGGGTTTGCCTTCAAGTATTCGCTTACCTCATGCAGCTTTTCCTGGATCTGATCAATTCGCTCGCAAATTCTCTGGCGCTCAGGTTCCATCTCTATATTCCTCAGCCGATAATCTCTAAACCGTTGGATGTTTTTTTAGCAATATTCAATATCACCGTTTCATCCTGGGGTCCAGGGCGTCGCGCAGTCCGTCGCCCAAAAGGTTGTACCCCAAAACCGTAACCATAATGGCGACTCCGGGAAATATCACGACCCAAGGAGCAGTGAACAGCTCGCTGCGCCCGTCGGCGATCATCTGGCCCCAACTGGGGATGGGGGGGCGCACTCCCAGGCCCAGAAAGCTCAGGGCCGACTCAGTTATGATCGCGGTGGCAATGGAAAGCGAAGCCTCCACGGTCAGGGGGGCCACGCAGTTGGGCAGGATATGCTGCCACATGATGCCGATGTTGCTTTTACTGATGGCCCGGGCCGCTTCCACATACTCCTTGGCCTTGATGGAAAGAACCGAGCTGCGCACAATCCGGGCAAAGCGGGGTATGCGCACAAACCCCACCACCATGATTATGTTCTCTATTCCCGGCCCGGTTACGGCGATCAAGGCGATGGCCAGCAAAAGGTCGGGAAAGGAGAAGATGATATCCATAATCCGCATGAGAATTTCATCAAGCACCCCTCCGTAGTATCCGGCCACCAGCCCTATGCTGACCCCGATGACCAGGGCCACCGAGACCGCCAGCACCCCGATGACTAGGGATACGCGGGTGCCGTAGACCATGCGGCTCAATATGTCCCGGCCCAGGCGGTCGGTGCCCAGGATATATTCAAGGCTGGGGGCAGCGCGCCGCTCTCTGAAATGCATTTTACTGGGGCTGTGGGGCGCCAATAGCGGCGCCAGGATTCCCACGAAAATGACGAACAGGATAATGATGGCGCCGGCGGGCATGACCGGGTTTTTCATAAACCTGCTCAGGAAGCTCCTTTGCTGCAAGGCTTAAACCTTTCTTTTCCAATCGCGAGGTAATACTGAGGGGCTAGCGATAAATGCCTGATCTGTTCCCGATGCTGCCCTCTTCCGATCGTTCTTAAACATGAATATTTTCCGCACTATTTATATTCAATCCTGGGGTCCAGATAGACATACAGAAGATCCACCACCAGGTTGGCGAAGACAAACATGGTGGCCACGAACAAAATCACTCCCTGGATTAGGGGCACATCGCGTTCCATGATGGCCTGCACCACCAGCCGCCCGATGCCGGGCCAGCCGAACACGGTCTCTGTGAGGATCGCGCCGGTGCCCATCAAATAGCCCATCTGCAGACCCACCACGGTCACCACCGGGCTGAGCGCGTTTTTCAGGGCATGCTTGAATAATATTTTCTTTTCAGCCACTCCCTTGGCCCGGGCTGTTTTGATATAGTCCTGGCGCAGAACCTCCAGCATGCTGGTACGGGTCATGCGCATCACGATGGCGGCCAGGGAGACGCCCAAAGAGACGCCCGGAAGGATAATCGCTATCCATCCCCTGTCGCTGATGGATCCGCTCGAGGGGAACAGGGGTATGTACCAGGCGAAGAGCAGCATCAGCATGAGCCCGCGCCAAAACGCGGGCATGGAAACCCCCCAAAGGGCGCAAAACCTCCCCAGGTTGTCTATCCAGGTGTCCTGGTGCACCGCCGTATAAATTCCTATGGGAATGGCAATGATCAGGGCAAAGAAAATGCCCGTCACCGCCAGTATGGCTGTATTGGGAGCCCTCTCGGCGATCAGGTCTATCACCGGCCTTTTACGTATCAAAGAGCGCCCCAGATCTCCGGTGCAGACCCTGCCCAGCCACCTGGCGTATTGAATGTATATCGGCTGATCAAACCCCAGTTTTTTTCTCAAGTCCTGGTACATATCTTCGTCGAAATTGGCCTCGCCGATCATGTTGGCCACAGGGTCGCCCGGCGCGAAATGGATGATGGCGAACACCACCATGGTTACGCCGATCAGCACCGGCAACAAGGTAAGCAAACGGCGAATGATGAACTTGAACAGCATTATTATTCACGCGGTCTCAAGTGAGGGTATGCTTTTGCAACAATCGCTTCAGCAAATCCGCCCATGCCGGACCTGAAGCGGCCGGCATGGGCGGCCGGATTCAACATTACTCCAACCAGGTTTTGATAAGGGGCAGACGAACTTCACCGTCGGGCTTGAATCCCTTGACCTCGACCCGGGCGGCAACCGCATCCTGGGGGTTGCATATCCAAACCGTGGGAACGTCTTTGGCGATGATCTTTTCGGTCTGGTAGTAGATCTTTTTCTGTTCTTCGATGGAGCGAAGCTTTTTGACCTCGGCGAACATCTTGTCCACCTCGGGATTAGCATAGTAACACTTGTTGGAACCGGCCTTGGAAGAGAACAAACGCTCAGCACTGGCCTCCGGGTCCACCACGTTGGAACTCCAGTCCTCCAAGGCGGCTTCGAACATTTCGGGCTTGCCCTTAAAGGCCTTGCGCCCGTAAATCCGGTCAAACAGGGTGCTCTTCTCCAGGGGCAGCACCTCCACTTTGGCACCGACGTCTTTCATAAAGGCCTGAACCATGACCGCCTGGTCCACGAACATGTTCTGGTTAGTCGCCATCAGCTCAAACTTCAGGGGATTGTCCGGGCCATATCCGGCCTCCTTGAGCAGGGCCTTGGCCTTCTTTGGATTATAGGAATAGGGCTGCTTCCACTCGGGGTTGTGGGTCCAAAACCAGGGATGGTAGGGGCCCACCGATTCCACGGCATAGCCTTCGAATATGCCTTCGATGATGGCCTTGCGATCGATGGCATAGGCCAGGGCCTGGCGCACCCGGACATCGTTGAAGGGCTTGCGGGCGGTGTTCAGATAGATCTGCTCATGCTGGGTGCCGGTTATCAGATACACCTTGACTTTTTTGTCTTCTTTGAGGGTTTTGATGTCCTTGCGGGCCACATCCTCGAGTATGTGCACTTCACCCAGGCGAAGCTGCATTAAAGCGGTGGCTTCTTCCGGTATGATTTTGTAGACGATCTTGTCCAGATAAGGCAGTTTCTTGTTCCAGTAATCCGGATTGCGCTCCACCACGATGCGGTCGCCCTGGGTCCACTTGACAAGCCTGAAGGGTCCGGTGCCCACCATCGCCTTGGTGCCGAAGTCCTTGCCGTATTTTTTCACCGCGGTCGGGCTCACCGCGATGGTGTCGCGGGTGGCCAACTTGATTATAAAGGAGCTGTCAGGGGACTTGAGGGTGATCTTAAGGGTGTGCTCGTCCAGTGCTTCGGCATTTTCCACGTGCTTATATTTCTTCTGCACGCAGGAATTGTTCTTTGGGTCGATGATGCGCATGATGGAGAAGGCTTGGGCTTCGGCATTGTAGGGGGTGCCGTCGTGGAACTTCACGCCCTTGCGCAGTTTGATGGTGTAGACCTTGCCGTCCGGGCTGATTTTGGGCAGCTCGATTGCCAGGCGGGGTATGAATTTGTTTACGGTGGGGTCCCAATCGTAAAGGCACTCACCGATGCTGCTGTCGTGCACCACACGCTCGCCGGTGGTGCTTTGCACGTGGATGGGGTCCAGGCTCCAGGCATCAGACATCATGGCCACGTTGAGGGTGCCGCCTCGTTTGGGAGTTGCGGCCAGGGCGAACCCGGCCAGGACGGCCGCCAGGGTAAGCGCTAAAATGCAAATCAAAATACGCTTCATTAGGGCTTCTCCTTTGTTGTTAAGTCTCCTTAAAAGACAATCACTTGAATCACGCTCTTTTTTTTCGGCGCCGCTCATCGCCTGCCGCCGAATCATCAGCAGCTCACCTGACGCAAGCTGAGTTTGTCGGCCAAATGGCAGCTTACAAAATGATCCGGTCCCATCTCCCGGTAGACCGGGGTTTCATTGCGGCAGACATTTTCGGCATAGCGGCAGCGCGGATGGAAATAGCAGCCAGACGGCGGATTGATGGGGCTGGGCACATCGCCTTCCAGCAGAATGCGCTGCACGCAAAAATCAGGGTCCGGCACCGGAACCGCTGACATCAAAGCCTCTGTGTAGGGATGTTGGGGGTTCATGAATATTTCGGCGCTGGAGGCAAGCTCCACGATCTTTCCCAGATACATCACCGCCACCCGGTCGGATATGTATTTCACCACGGAAAGATCATGGGCAATGAAAAGATAGGTCAGGCCGAACTGGATCTGCAGATCCTGCATCAGGTTGATAACCTGGGCCTGGATGGAAACGTCCAGGGCAGAGATGGGCTCGTCGGCGATGATGAGTTGGGGCTCCAGGGCCAGGGCCCGGGCGATGCCGATTCTCTGGCGCTGCCCCCCGGAGAACTCATGGGGGTGCCGGGTCATGTGATCCGGTTTGAGACCCACCGCGCTCAGGATTCTTTGCACCCGGTCGTTGCGCTCGGATGCGGATTTCATGCCGTAAACCCTGAGCGGTTCACCCACGATACTGCCGACCGTCATGCGCGGATTCAGGGATGAAAAGGGGTCTTGAAAGATGATCTGCATCTCGCGGCGCAGCTCTTTCAGTTCCCGTTTCCCAGCCCTGACCACATCTTGGGCAGCCTTGCCGCCGTTATTAGCGGCCATCTTTTGGCTATGGAAAAGGATTTCGCCGCTGGTGGGCTCCAAAAGACGCAAGATAGAGCGTCCGGCGGTGGTTTTGCCGCAACCGCTCTCCCCCACCACACCCAGGGTCTCGCCCCTATTTATAACCAGACTTACGTCATCGACCGCCTTGACCTGGCCGGTGGTGCGTTTCAATAGACCTTCGCGCACAGGAAAATATTTTTTCAGGTTGTTTATTTCCAGCAGTTTATGTTCCGGACCCATGGAACGCATCATCCCGTAAATGCAATCACAGCCAACAGGCCGATAAATGGTTCGGCGCCACCTCTTTGAGCGGCGGTATCTTTTCTTTACAGATATCCATTCGATGGGGACATCGCGGACCAAAGCCGCAGCCCTGGGGCACGTCATAAGGATCGGGCACCACGCCCTTTATGGGCTCCAGGCGCTCGCTGTTCATCCTGGTGAGCGAGGGAATGGATTTCATCAATCCCTGGGTATAGGGATGCCTGGGACTGTGGAAAATATCGCGCACCGGCGCATCCTCCACGATTTTTCCCAGATACATGACTATGACATGGTCGGCCATGCTGGCGATGACGCCCAGATCGTGGGTAATGAACATGATGGCGGTGTGATATTCCCTCTTGAGCTTGTTCATCAAATCCAAGACCTGCGCCTGAATAGTCACATCCAGGGCTGTGGTGGGTTCATCAGCAATGAGCAGCCTGGGATTGCAGCAAAGGGCCATGGCGATCATGGCCCGCTGGCGCATGCCGCCCGAAAGCTGGTGGGGGAATTCATCCAGGCGCTGCCGGGCCGAGGGAATGCCCACCGCATCCAGCATCTCCACCGCCTTTTCCATTTCCTCGGCGGAAGAAAGGTGCTGGTGTAGCTGTATGGCCTCCAATATCTGGTTGCCGATGGTGAAGGCCGGGTTGAGCGAAGTCATGGGCTCCTGGAAAATCATGGCGATTTCGTTTCCCCGGATGGAGCGCATCTCTGGACTCTTGGGATTCAGCTTGGCCAGATCAACCATCTCGTTTTCACGCTCGAACAAAATCTGGCCGGATTCGATTTTGCCGGGAGGGGAATCGATTAGCCCCATTATGGCCTGGGAGGTTACGGATTTGCCGCATCCGCTCTCCCCCACCACCCCCAGGGTTTGTTCGCGCTGGATTCTGAAGGTGACTCCGTCCACCGCGCGGACCACGCCGTCTAAAGTATGGAAATAGGTTTTAAGGTCATTGACCTCGATCAATGCCATTTTAAAAATCCGGCATTTTTCCCAAAAAACCTTAGGGGGGCGAGATGGCGCAATCTAATTGAAGGCAAAAGTAAACTCTCCCCAATGAAGGCGGCCAGGCATGCGGGCGGCGGCCGCCAATTCATGAGAATCCATCATCGTGAATTCGGCGAATACCTATAGTCTTTCGGACGAGTCTTTAGCCCGGTCGCACAGTGGCGGCCCCAAGGGAAAAGGCACAGGCTCCGCACCATTGCATTTCTTAACGATCACGCGCTGTGTGGCAAATAATAAATTACATATACTGTATACTGAGTCAAGCATTTTTAGTCATTTTAATTTATTAATAAAATCATTATATTAAAATTTTTTGCAAAATAATAACCATCGTTTTATTTGTTTATAATTGACTTTGAATGTGCATTATTATACATTCAGATCGAATTTGAAGAGGGTTGCAGCAGCAGGCCCTTCAGAAAATGGAGCAGATCATTGAAAGAGGATAATGCGGCAAAACCCCTGGACACTGTCCAGGACATTGAGCTCATTAGAAAAAAAATCTCCGGAAACTATAGGAATCTTTTGATATTTGATTTTGCCACCCAGACCGGCTTGCCGGCCAGCCATTGGTTGGGATTCAAGGCAAAGGATATATCCCATTTAAAGACCGGCGACCGCCTGCCCCTAAAAGGCAAGGTCAAGGCGGCCGCATACAACGAGACCCTGACCGCCGCCTTGCACCATACCATCAGCGAATTCATGAGCAAAAAACAGCTGGGACCGGAAGACTATGTATTTCAGTCCCGCAAGAGCTCTGTCCCCCTATCCATTTCCAGCCTTTCCCGGCTGGTGAAAAGTTGGCTTACACAAGCGGGTTTCGGCGAACTCGACGGTCTTCTTTCCCTGCGCAAGACCTGGGATATGCACTTCCGGCCTGAATCGGAACCGGGCAGCCCGGGCGCAGCGGAAACGGGTCAGCTGGCCAAGACCATTAAATACCCTACCCGGCAAGAGATAATCTGCCGCGAGCTTGAGAACCAAATCGTCATGGGAAAACTCAAACCCAGGCAAAGGATCATTGCCGAAAAAATCGCCAGACAAATGGGTGTGAGCACCATACCGGTCAGGGAGGCCTTACGCCATTTGGAGGCCAAAGGCTTTATCATTAAAACATCTCAGGGCAATAGTGTCGTGAGAGAGCTGACTAAAAAAAACCTCATCGAAATAGCCAAATTACGCACCAGACTGGAAATCACGGCAGTCCGCAGCGCAGCGGCCAAACAGCAACCGAAATTATACGACCAGTTGCAAAAGATACATGACAGGCATGCGTATTATAGAGAAATTGGAGACATTGACGCGTTGTTGCAGGAGAACAAAAAATTCCATTTCAGCATTTATAACTCAGCGGATATGCCCATGCTCATGGAGCTCATCAGCCTGCTATGGGACAGGGTTAGCCCTTATCATTATATATTCCACCGCCAGACCGGGATACCGAACCCCAAACTGGGCTCTTTTCATCATGAGAAAATGCTGGAGGGTATGAAAGAGCAGGACCCCGACAAAGTCAGCCGGTGGCTGAAAAAAGACTTGGAAGTATCAGCCCAATTCCTATTGAGGATATTCGATCATTACCAGCAA
>JASFOZ010000124.1:0-9530 GCA_050116255.1 Desulfarculaceae bacterium | reverse complement strand
TACCCGTGGGTATGGGGCTCAGCTTCTTGCAGATACTGCGCAACATACATATCCGGGTGCGCTTATTGGCTACGCTGGAGCAGGGAAGGACAGAAGGTTTTTGGACCAGGCCCTCTACCCTTGTAACCTGCTACCTTCTGACCATAGCCCTGGGGGTGTGGGTTTTCAGTGTTCATCAGCCCTTGGGAATTCTGATCTCCGCCCTGGTCATAATCTTTTGGGGGGTTCCCATTGCCTTCGCCTTGGGGGTGGTGGGCCTTTTGGGGCTGCTTTTTTTCCATAACAGCCTGGAAGGTTTGAACACCTTGCCCATTGTGGCTGAGAACACCGCCACCAACTTCGTGCTCCTGGCCATACCCTTGTTCACCTTGGGCGGCATCATCCTTTCGCGCAGCGGGCTGGGCGAGGAGATGTACGATGTGAGCTCCAAATGGTTCGGCTGGCTGCCCGGCGGCCTGGGGGTGGCCACCTGTATAACCGGCGGAGTGTTGGCGGCCATGATCGGCTCCAGCACCGCTGTCACCGCCATTATCACCTTGGTGGCCATGAAGCCGCTTTTAGATCGCGGGTACGGCAAGAAGCTGGTGATAGGCACTGTGACCGGAAGCAGCCTGGGATTGATCATACCACCCAGCATCGGCTTCATTGTGTATGGTTTTTTAACCGACACTTCCGTGGGGGAGCTTTTCATGGCCGGCTTTGTGCCCGGGGCCATGCTGGTGGTGATGTTCAGCCTGTATGTGGTGATAAACTGCAAGCTGACCGGCCAATATCAGGCTACCCGCTTCTCCTGGCCAGAACGGCTGTCCTCCCTGCGCCGGTCCTTTATGATCCTGTTGGGGCCTATCTTTGTGCTGGGCAGTATATATAGCGGCGTGGCTACCCCCACCGAAGCGGGCGCCATTCTGGTGGTCTATAGCCTGATCTGTTCCGTGATCTACCGCAAGATGAACATCAAGAAATTCTTGCAGTGCCTCATAGACGCCAGCGCCCTCTCCACCATGATAATCATGATAATGATCGGGGCGCTGACTATGTCCAATGTGGTCACCTTGCTGCAGATCCCCTCCAACCTCACCGAGGCGATCGTGTCCTCGGGACTGCCCACCTTTGTGATCATACTGGTCATGGTGTTCTTCTACCTGGTGTTGGGGATGTTCTTGGACGGCGGCTCCATAACCGTGCTCACAGTGCCGGTCATAGCGCCTATGCTGCCTGCCTTGGGCATCGACACCGTGGCCTTTGGGGTCATTCTGATGATGCTCATTGAAACCGCGTTGCTCACGCCGCCGGTGGGGCTCAACATCTTCACGGTTAAAGGAATCGTGGAAGAACCCCTTTCTTTGATTATCAAAAGCGTGCTTCCCTTTGTGGCCATACTGGTGTTGGCGGTGATTTTGGTGTTCGCCTTCCCCCAACTGGCCCTGTGGCTGCCCTCACACATGCGCTGATTCCAGCAAAGGCCTGAGCCCGTTAACCAAGCCTTAATCCAGCCCCAAGCAGAAGAGGTCATCCCTTCCGGCCCAAACCAGTGTGGCCAGGGCAAGACATGGCCCGGATGGATCTTTGCCTATTTTTAGCTGCAAAATTGAGTTCTTAAGCCCGACAAACAGCGGCGTCTATAGCCCAGGCGGGGTCAATAAAGCAGGATTTATTATTAAAACAAAGCCATAATTGCGCGAAATGCCAAAATATCAGCTAGAATATTATAAAAAGAGATATAATTTACAAAAATATTGATATATCGCAAAATATGATGCTATAATAAATCAGAATATAAGCTGGACTGATCCCAATACACAGGTGCGGGAGTAGGTGATAGCCATGATTCTGGATGACATCAATCAGCAAATAGTCAAACACCTCAGTGACGGCCGCAAATCTTTCTCTGAGATCGCTGACAAGCTCTCCATTACCACCAATACGGTCCGGGCCCGGGTGAGCAGATTGATCAGGAGGGGAGTGCTGGCCATAACCGGCCTGGTTAATCCGGACAAGATCGAGGATCATTTTGTGGTGATTGTGGGCATCAATCTCAAGACCATGAACTTGGTTCAAAAAGGTAAGGAATTTAGCAAATTAAAGGGTGTTGTCTCGGTGGCGGTGGTCACAGGGCGCTTTGACCTGATCGTAGTGGCATTTTTAAACAACAAATTTGGGTTGAGCGAGTTTTACACCCAAGAGGTTTCCAAGATTGCTGATGTGCAGTCTGCCGAGACCTTCGTGGTCTACAAGAATTATAACTGGGGAGTCCCTTACCAGCTGTGAAGGAAGCTCCAGAAGGAAATGGAAATTCAGCCATGAGCCTGCAAACTCCTCTTTTGGAATGGCATGAGAATCACGGCGGTAAGATCATTGATTTTGCCGGCTGGAGCCTGCCGGTCCAATATAGTGAAGGAATAATCAACGAGCATCTGACCTGCCGGAAGTTCGGAGCTTTGTTTGACGTAAGCCATATGGGGCGGTTCAAAGTCAGCGGCCCCCAGGCGCTGGTTTTTCTCAACCAGGCCCTTACCAACGACGCCTCTAAGCTAAGGCCGGGCCGCTGCCAATACACCCTCATCTCCGATGACGCGGGCCACCCCTTGGATGACGCCTACTTGTTTCAATTTCAGCCGGACGAATATCTCCTGGTGGTGAACGGCGCCAATCGCCTAAAAGATTGGGAGTGGCTCAGCCGTCGCGCTGTTGAAGGTGTGGAATTATCTGACATCACCTTTGATCTGGCCATGATGGCTATTCAGGGACCCCGAAGCGAAGTGGTGCTCCAGGCGGTGCTGAACCAAGAGCTGCCTCCGCCGGGGCGCAATCACACCGGCATCGCCCAATGGCAGGACACGCAGGTTCTTATAAGCTGCACCGGCTATACCGGAGAGCCCCTGGGATTTGAGCTTTTCATCCCTTGGGCTCAAGCACCGGATTTGTGGGATGCCCTGGCCAGAGCCGGCAAGGCGGAGGGGGTGATCGCGGCTGGCCTGGGGGCAAGGGATACCCTGCGCCTGGAGGCCTGCCTGCCCCTGTACGGGCACGAGTTCAGGGCCGACCGGCCCATCATGGCCATACCCCAGGCCGGGTTCGGGGTCAGCCTGAACGGTAACGGCAGGGCATTTGTGGGCAGGGAAGCCTTGGGTGTTCAGAAGGCGGAGATCGCACGCGGGGGGGGCGAAAAAGTATCCCGGCGTATTATGCCCGTGGCCGCCCTGGGCCGGGGTATGATGAGAGAAGGCTCCCAGGTGATGAAAAACGGCCGCCCCGTGGGCGAGCTCAGCAGCGGAACCATGGTGCCGGCCTGGCGATTCCAGGGCCAAGAACCCGGGGATGAGTCGTTTAACCGCGCCATTGGTTTGGCCTATCTGGATTGCGGAATGAAACCAGGGCAAGAGGTTGAGGTGGAATACCGGGGCCGCAGCCTTCCGGCGCGTATAGTGGCCTCGTTTATGGATATTGCCGGAGTCTACCTCCGGCCTATATCGCTCTAAGCCAAGGAGGACCGAACATGTCCGAGATCAATATCCCGGAAGAGTTGCGATACACCGAAGATCACGAATGGGTGCTCATAGAAGGCGATCTGGCCGTGATGGGCCTGACCGATTACGCCCAGCAGCAATTGGGGGATGTGACCTTTGTGGAGCTTCCTGAGATTGGCATGGAAGTGGAGCAAAAGGGCGAGATGGCGGTGGTGGAGTCGGTAAAGGCGGCGGCGGATGTGTACTCCCCTCTGTCCGGCGTGGTGGCTGAGGTGAACTCAGCCCTGGAGGACCAGCCTGACCTGATCAACTCCGCTTGTTATGGCGATGGCTGGCTGGTCAAACTCAAAGATATCGAGGCCGGAGGCATGGACAACCTGCTGGATGCAAAGGCCTACCGGGACTTGGTGGCAGGAGGCTAGGATGGACTTTACTCCCCACACCGGAGAGGACCGGGCCCAGATGCTGGCTGCGGTGGGCCTTAAGTCCGTGGAAGAGCTGTTCGCAGGCATCCCTGAAGAACTGCGGGCCAAGTCCTGGGACTTGCCGCCTCCAAAAAGCGAGCTGGAGGTGAGTGAACACCTGGCCCGGCTGGCTGAGCTTAACACCCACCGCCTCACCTCCTTTTTAGGGGCCGGCTTTTATGACCACTACATCCCAGCGGCAGTGGACGCCCTGATCAGACGGGGAGAGTTCTACACCGCCTACACGCCTTACCAGGCCGAGATCTCCCAGGGAACCTTGCAAAGCATCTATGAATACCAGACCGCTATCTGCCGGCTGACCGGACTGGACGCGGCCAACGCCTCTCTGTATGACGGAGGGACGGCCATATTCGAGGCAGCCATGATGGCGGTGCGCAAGACCCGGCGCACCCGGCTATTGGTTTCGCGCTCAGTAAACCCCATCTACAGGGTGATGCTCAAGTCCTACACCGCCAATCTCCACCTGGAGCTTGTGGAAGACGACATTGAACAGGTCCAGCGCCTGCAAGAGCTTATAGACGATAAGACCGCCGGCGTGATCCTGCAGAATCCGGATTTCTTCGGGCGCATACACGATTTCAGCCCCCATTTTAACCTGGCCAAGGAACACAAGGCCTTGTCCATACTTTCCTGCAACCCCATCGCCTTGGCTTTACTGAAAACCCCGGCGGAGATGGGTGCGGATATAGCTGTAGGCGAAGGGCAGAGTTTGGGCCTGCCCCTCAGCTTCGGCGGGCCTTATGTGGGGTTCATGTCCGTCACCCAGGCCCTGCTGCGGACCATGCCCGGCCGGGTGGTGGGGCGCACCAGCGACGCCCAGGGACGGACGGGCTATTGCCTCACCCTTCAGACCCGGGAACAGCACATCCGCCGCGAAAAGGCCACCAGCAATATATGCACCAATCAGGCCCTGTGCGCAGTGGCGGCCCTGATCTATCTCAGCCTTTTGGGCAAGGAAGGGCTCAGGGAGCTGGCCGAGCTGAATGTGGCCCGGGCGGCCTATGCCCGCAGGCGCCTCACCGCCATCCCGGGGGTGGACCTGGTGGATGAAGGCCCCTGGTTCAATGAATTTCGTATAAGCCTGCCCCTGGACGCCAGGGTGGCGGTGAGCCAGATGATAGATAAGGGCATTGCCGCCGGTTTCCCCTTGGGCAGGTATTATGCCGAGCAACCCAATCACCTTCTGGTGGCTGTAACCGAAAAGAGGACCAAAGAAGAGATCGGCTATCTGGCCGAGGGCCTGGAGGCGATCCTATGAAGACCATATTTGACAACAGCCGTCCGGGGCGCCGGGGAGTGACCCTTCCCCAGGCCGATCTTCCCCAGGAAGAGCTGGAGAAAAGCCGAATTCCTAAGCACCTGCAACGGGAACAGCCGGCCGAGTTGCCTGAGGCGGCCGAGGTGGATGTGGTGCGCCATTTCACCAACCTCTCCCGGCTTAATTTTGGGGTGGATGTGGGGCCATACCCCCTGGGGTCCTGCACCATGAAGTACAACCCCAAATTCACCGAGGATGTGGCGCGGCTGCCGGGCATGGCCCATCTGCATCCCCTGCTGCCCCAGCTCAGGCGGGGAGGGTTATTGGCTCAGGGCGCGCTCAGGGTTCTTTACGAAACAGAGCAGCTGTTATGCCAGATCACGGGCATGGACGCCTTTACCATGCAGCCTTTGGCCGGGGCCCACGGCGAACTGACCGGGGTGATGTTGATGGCTGCCTATCACCAGGATAAAAATAACCAAAAGTCCATAATCCTGGTCCCTGATTCAGCCCATGGCACCAACCCGGCCTCCGCAGCCATCGCCGGTTACGAGGTGGTCACCGTGCCTTCCAAAGATGGGATCATGGACCCCGAGGCCTTCCAGGAGATGCTCAGCGACCAGGTGGCCGGGGTGATGATGACCAATCCCAACACCTTGGGGCTGTTCAATCCCCATATCAAGCGCATCGCCGACCTGGCCCACGGAGTGGATGCCTTGATGTATTACGACGGGGCCAACCTGAATGCCATCATGGGATATGCCAAACCGGCGGACCTGGGTTTTGACATCGTCCATCTCAATCTGCATAAGACCTTCGGCACTCCCCATGGCGGCGGCGGGCCGGGGTCCGGCCCCGTGGGGGTGGTGGACAGGCTGGCGGAGTATCTGCCCATCTCCCGGGTTATCCAAAGAGAAGATGGCACCCTGTTCCTTAATTACGATTACCCCAAGTCCATCGGCTATATAGCGCCGTTTTACGGCAACTTCGGGGTTATCCTCAAGGCCTATGCCTATATTCTGGCCTTGGGCGGAGAGGGGCTGAAACGGGTGTCAGAGGATGCGGTGCTGGCGGCTAATTACCTGCGGGTGCAGCTGGCCGGGCATTGGCAAGTGGCCATTGACCGGACCTGTATGCACGAGGTGGTCTTCACCGCCAGCGACAAGGTGGAAAAATACGGGATTTCCGCCCTGGACGTGGCCAAGGCGCTTATTGACGAGGGCTTTCACCCCCCCACCATCTACTTCCCCCTGGTGGTTCCCGAGGCCCTGATGATCGAGCCCACTGAGACCGAGTCCAAAGAAAACCTGGATGCATTTGTGGAGGCCATGAGCCGCATCGCGGAAAGAGCCAAAAAGGATGCCGAGTCCCTGCACGCGGCCCCTCAGACCATGCCTGTGAGCCGCTTGGATGAGGTCCAGGCAGCACGGAAGCCTGACCTGATGCAAAGGCCAGCCTGTTTCGGTTGACAAGCCGGCACAGGAAAAAATTAATCTCTTGGGAGGCCTTAGCTGGGTAGGGCCTCCCTTATTTTAAAAGGGCTGCCAATAAATGCAGTTTGCCGGGCAGATGCTGATAGCCTCGTCCACCTCTGGCTCGGGGTACTGCTCCAACTCGGCCACTTCGATGTAGCCGGCGGGGTTGAGGCTGAATACAGAGGGGCAGACCTCGATGCAGCCCTCACAGAGCACACAATCCCCCATCTCCACCACAGGCTGCTTTTTGGAAGAATGCAATGATCCGGCGCTTTCCACATGACTTTTGGGGCTTATACTGAGGGCACCCGGTCCGGTGCAGGTTTGCTGCGGCAGGCGCGCCCAGGTATCAAGTTTAATTTAAATCCACTGGCCGGGAAGCGCAAGGGTGGTCAAGGTAGATGGGCAGAGAATAACTTTGGCAACCAATACCTAATCTGCTTAGCCCCCATATAGACAAGTGCATCGGCCTATGGTACTAGTTCGGTGCAAGAAAGCCACGGGCTGACAAACAAAGGGCGATTAGCTCAGATGGATAGAGCGTTGGCCTCCGGAGCCAAAGGCCGTGAGTTCGAATCTCGCATCGCCCACCAAATAAAATCAAGGGGTCAGGCAATATGCTTGGCCCTTTATTTTTATGGTTGCGGTGATTCCCCAGCCGGGCGGGGGAAATGGCTGGTGTGATCGGCCAGCAGACCCAGTGGCAGGCCCTTTACATTTCCGCAACCGAAGACGCGCTGGCCGGCGTAGAACAGCCCTCGGAATTGCTCAGGGTCGGTAGCCTTTACATAGTGCGTGCCCTTGGGCAAGGGCCAGGGCCTGTCTCCTATGATAAGGCGCTTTTGCCATTTGCCGGTAAAGACCTGCCTAGCGAACTCGCGCAGGCGGGCAGGCCTGTCTTGGCGATGGTTGTAAACCAGCCTGGTTTTTTCCAGGGGCCAGCCCAGGGAGGAAAAGAGGGTCAGGCTGCTTTGGGGGTCATTGGCGGAGAAGGCGAAAGCCAACTCTGCGCCGTTGATGTGCATCACCCTGAAGTCCGCCAGATCAGGGGCCAGGCCACGCATGGCTGGTTCGGTCTTTTCCCTGGGGAGCTCCAGATGATCGCAGACCGCCAGGGCCAGGGTGATGTTATTCTTGTCGATGTCGGACTGATCTTTGGTCTCCGGCGATACGGAAACTATGCGGCATTCCTTGGCAGCCAGACTGGCCTTGATTTCACTCTGGGCCAATGCTCCATAGGGTGCGATCACCGTAGCCCGGGCGGGTATGCCTGCCAGCAATACCTCCGCCGCCTGCTCCTTGGTCGGCCCCCAGGTTTCGAAATGGTCTGCCAGCAGATTCGTGAGCACCACTATCTGGGGCCGCAGCCAGCGCCCGGCCAAGGGTTGCAGCTCAGGGGCGATGGCGCTGTTCTCCAAGACCATTGCCTCGGCCTCGGGCGGCAACTGCTTGAGCCACCAGCGCATCTCTTCCACATGGCCGCAGGCAAGCCGGAGAATAGGCGTCATCCCGCCTGCGGGATCCAACTGCCTGGGAATTACGCCGGTGATACGGCTATAGCACTTGATTCCACAGGCCGTGAGCGCGCCGTGTAAAAGCCTGACCAGGGTGCTTTTGCCCCTGGTCCCGGTAATCAGTATTTTGAGCATGGCCTCAGCGGCCCTTGGTTTTATCAGCCAGATAGGCGCCCACGCCGTTTTTCATGATCTGCGCAAAAGCGGGAATGCCGTTGATCTCAACCGCCTTTTCCGGGGAGACCTCCCCCAGGTAAGTGAACAAGAGCCCGAGGGCCGCCAGATGCCGGCCCACCCGGTATTCCAGGGTCTGGTCGCCCTTATAGTCAATGTAAAGACGCCCCAGGGTGGCGGCCTTGGTATAGGCCTTGTCCTGGCCGGTGATGGCCAATCTCTGGTCGGTTTTGCCCCGGAACCTCCCATGGCTGGGATTGGCGGTCTCCAGAAGTACCGCCATGGCCCGGGTGGCGTTGCCCCATTCCCGGTGACTTAAGCCGCGCAGGTTTTTAGGGGATGGCTCCAGGCGGATGGGGATGCCCATGGACTCCATCTCCATGGCCACCATGGCCGCCAGGTCCATGGCCCTTTCATGGGCCACCATGGCGTTCACCACCGGATATTCCGGGGAGGCCTCGTGCAGGTCGATGGCCAGATCCACCTTTTCCTTTTTTATCAACTGCACAATGGCATAGGCCAAGCGCTCGGTGGGAGCGCCGTCGGCCAGTCCCGGATAGGCGCGGTTTAAGTTGCTTTTTTCGCTGCCGGCCAGTTGTTGCCCTGAGGCGGGGTGGATATAGGTGTCTGGGTTGGGCCACTCATAAATGGGATTGCTAACCCGGGACCCCATGCGGAAGCTCCTGACCTTGCCCGAAGGCAGGGACAGGTTTAACCTTTGCGGGTGGGCGTCCTGGGCTGCGTTGTGCGTCAGATTCATGGGGTTGGCTGTAGGGATTATGATCAAGCGCCCTTTTTTTACCTTGGCGTTTTCCAAAAGCACCACCGCCGTGATTCTGGCTGCCGGTTCGTTGCCGTGGGTGCCGCCCAGAAGCAGCACCGTACCGCCCTTCTCAGGCCCGGTTTGGATGTAGACTGGCGTGTCCGCCGGGGTGTTTGCGATACCGGCGAAATACTCCGAAAGCATCTTCTTTTGGAATCCGGCCTGGGGATAGAGCACGTCGTCATGCCACATGCTGATAAAGCTTAGGCTCACCCACACGCCTATGAGTGCCGTAAGGCCCAAGAGGACCGAGGCGGTGATTTTGTTTCCATATAGCTTTTCCATGGCCGTACTTTCTCTTACTTGATCATGAGGACCCTGAGAGCCAAGGGTA
>JASFOZ010000123.1:0-9534 GCA_050116255.1 Desulfarculaceae bacterium | reverse complement strand
CGGCCTGGGCTCCAAGATCGCCGGGCTGGTGGAAACCCTCAGCGGTGGAAACGTCTTCATCGCCCTGGTAATAACCATGTTCGTTTCCATCCTGCTCGGTTGCGGGGTGCCGCCGGTGGCCGCCTACTCCCTGGTGGCCATAGTGGCGGTCCCGGCCTTGATCAAGATGGGCATCATGACCATCTCCGCCCATTTCTTTTGTTTCTACTTCGCCATCATCTCAGCGGTCACCCCGCCGGTGGCCATGGGCGCCTTGGCGGGCGCGGGCATAGCCGAGGCCAACTACTTCCGCACCGCCATGCACGCCTTTAAGCTGTCCCTCAGCGGCTTTATAATTCCCTATCTGATCATCTTCAATCCCATCCTGAACCTGCATGTGGAGACCTGGGCCCGGGCCCTGGGGTCCTTGATCGCCATCCCCCTGGCCCTGACCGCGCTCTCGGCTTTTATCTACAACGTAGGCCTGATCCGGCTTTCAGGGTTGGAGCGCCTGGTCAGCTTCGCCTCCACCACCGCCCTTTTCGGCTTTTGCCTGGCCCGGCATGTGGACTACCAGGTCCTTGAGCTTCCCCTTTTCCTGGCCGGGGTGGGCTTGTTCCTAATCCTGGTCTTCAGTCAGATTAAACGCCGCCGCCGGGGGGATGTGTAAACATACCTTGACTGCGACCATACCGAAGTAGAAGACACATCCAGGGCTGAGCCTTAACCATTTCCGGCTTCGGCCCTGGCCCAGCGCCCGCAGATCCCGGACATAGGCCCCTCTTTACCAAAATCCCACAGCTCTACTGAAGATTTACGCATATTTCACAAAAGACCCGGCCCATATAGTTTATTATTGATATAATCAAAGGCCTCCAAACCGATGATTTCCTGGGAAAACCATGGTGGTTGAAATATACTGGTACACAATCCTGTCCTCCTAAAGATCGGCACCATAAGAGAAATAGGGGGGTCAACAAATTGCCCGCACAAGCCCTTAAAAGACAACTGGGCGCAGTCCTACCCGCCTTCATTAGTGTGGTGCTCTTCGGGGCAACCGTTTTTTGGTTCATCCTGCCCCGCACGGAGAGCGCCATTCTGGCTAAAAAGCGGGAGATGATCCGTGAGCTAACTAAAACGGCCTGGGGAATCCTGGACTCATATGACCACCAGGTGCGCGTGGGCATAATGCCTCTACCAGAGGCCCAGGCCAGGGCCGCCGCCCGCATCCAATCCCTGCGCTACGGCCCTGAAGGCAAGGACTACTTCTGGATAAACGATCTAAGCCCTCGCATGATAATGCATCCCTACCGTAAAGACCTGGAGGGCAAGGACCTCTCCGATTACCAGGACCCCAAAGGTAAAAAACTCTTCGTGGAGTTCGTGCGGGTGGTCAAGGCCTCAGGGGCGGGATATGTGTCTTATCATTGGCAATGGAAAGACGACCCCACCCGCATCCTGCCCAAAATCTCTTATGTAAAAGGATTCATGCCCTGGGGTTGGATCATCGGAACCGGCCTCTACGTCGAGGATGTCAAGGACGAAATGTCGTCTATGACCCACAATCTCACCATTGTGGGCTTGATCGTTCTTATGCTGGTGACCTTTATGTCAGGATATCTCACCTTCCGAGAGCTGAAGGCGCAAAGGCAAAAGGAGGCCTCGGTTGAAGAGCTTAGGGAGACCGTCCAGAAACTAAACGCCGTGTTGCAGGCCGCACCCGATCCCATGGTCGTATATAACCGCGAGGGCGAAGCCACTTATATCAACCCCGCCTTTACCAGGGTCTTCGGGTGGGAGCCGGAGGAGGTCCTGGGAGGCAAAATAGACTTCGTGCCCCCGGAAAACCTCGATGAGACCCTGGAAGGCATAAAGCGAATATACGCCCGTGAAGAAAATTACCATCCTTTGGAAAGCCGCCGTATCACCAAAAATGGAGAGATCATAGACGTCAGTGTTCAGGCCGCCCTCTTCCGCAACCCGGACGGCGCCCCCGAAGGGATGGTGGTCAGTTTAACCAACATCACAGAGCGCAAAAAAGCGGAACTCACCCTTAAGGAGAGCGAAGAGCGTCACCGACTTTTTCTGGAGCGCCTGCCTGAACCGGTCTTGGTCCAGGACATGACCGGAAAGACCATCTACCTGAATTCGGCCTTTGAAAAAACCTTTGGATGGTCCCGGGAAGAACTCCTGGGAAAAACCCCGGACTTCATTCCCCACGGGGAACAAGACCGGACCAAGGAGCTGCTGGCGGCAGCGCAAGAGGGGCAGCCTCCGGTAATATTGGAGACCAAGCGCCTGACCAAGGACCGCCGCTTATTGGATGTTCACCTGGATTCATCTCCGTTTTTCGACCATCAGGGCCAGAAGGTCGGCAACATATCCATCATCAGAAATGTCACCGAGCTGCGCCAGGCCCTGATCGGGCTCCGGGAAAGCGAGGAACGAAACCGGGCCATCTTGGAGGCGGCCGCCGACCCCATGGTGGCCTATGACCAGGAAGGCAGGGTGATTTTTTTCAATCCCGCCTTTACCCGGGTGTTCGGCTGGTCTTTGCAAGAGAAGCTTGGTTATAAGATGGACGAGTTCGTGCCCCAAGATTGCTGGCCGCAGACAAAGGCCTTGATCACAAAAATCATGGCCGGTGAGAGTTTCTTTGCGGTGGAGTCGCGCCGCTTCACCAAAGAGGGCAGGATCATTCCGGTCAGCCTCAGCGGGTCCGTAATCCAGGACCCGGAAGGCAACCCTGTGGGCAGCATCGTCAATTTGCGCGACATCAGCGAAACCAAACGCCTGGAGGCCCAACTTCTGCACGCCCAAAAAATGGAGGCCATCGGCACCTTGGCCGGCGGCGTGGCCCATGATTTCAACAATATCCTCCAGGCCATAAGCGGCTATGCCCAGCTTCTGGCCGAACCCGACGCCCGCGATCAATTTCAAGAAGAGTATGTCAGCCAAATCAGTCAGGCCGCGGAGCGGGCCTCCAGTCTGGTGCAGAGGCTTTTGACCTTCAGCCGCAGAGTGGAGCCGGAGCTGAAGCCGGTCGATCTCAATCATGAAGTGGGCGAAGCCGTAAAGATCCTGGGCAGGACCATCCCCAAGATGATCACCATTGAAACCAAGCTCTCCCCGGACCTGAAGACCATAAACGGCGACGCCACCCAACTGGAGCAAGTTCTTTTGAATATAGGCGGAAACGCCGCCGAGGCCATGCCCGACGGCGGAAAGATCAAGATAGAGACAGAGAACATAGCTGTAGACGGCCAGTACTCCCAACAACACCCGGGAATGGAACCGGGCGATTATGTAAAGCTGACCATCACCGACAACGGGCAGGGCATGGACCCCAGCGTAGTAAAAAAAATATTCGATCCCTTCTTCACCACCAAGGAGGTGGGTAAAGGGACCGGGTTGGGGCTGGCCATTGTCTACGGGATCATAAAAACCCACGGCGGCTACATCAACTGCTACAGCACAGTGGGCATCGGCACTGTCTTTAATATCTATCTGCCGGCATTGCTGAAAGCCAAGGAACCCAAATTTCAAAGCCCCAAAAAAAAGATGGAGCTAAAGGGGGGCCACGAAACCATTTTGGTGGTGGACGATGAGAAAGTCATACTCAACATGGCCCAGGAGATGCTTAAGCGGCGGGGCTACCGTGTTTACAGGGCCATGAGCGGCGAGGAGGCCCTAGAGCTTTACCAAGATAATCCAGGCGTCTTTGACCTGGTGATCCTGGACCTGAGCATGCCGGGCATGGGCGGGCGCAAGGCCTTGGGCGAGCTTCTTAAAATAGACGCGAAGGCCAAGGTTATAATCTCCAGCGGCTATGCCGCCGAAGGCCAGGCCGAAGCGGCGGTGGACATGGGCGCCCAAGGCTTTATCGGTAAACCCTACCGTCTGGCCGAGATGCTGACAAAGATCCGCGAAGTCTTGGACCGGCCTTAGTAGCTTGTTGAAAAAGGCCCTCCGGGCGTGGGTGGACCCCAGTCTGAATCCTTTACCTTGTCTCAAATACCCTCCAGGCTTAATATTGCTTAGGGTCAAGCCGGAGAGCCACCCGGCCTGAGGATGGGACATTATGGGCGCGAAACCTAAACAAGTAAAAACCCACTGCGGCCGCATGGATCACGGCGGCTGCGCCCTGGTGCTGGAGGTGAAAGAAGGCCGCATAGTGGGCCTCAAGGGCGATCCCCAGGGCCTGCTCAATCAAGGTTACATCTGTCCCAAGGCCGCCGCCTCTCCACAGCGGCTGAACCATCCCCGCCGCCTCAAACATCCCCTGAAGCGGAGCGGCCCCCGGGGAGAAGGGAAGTGGCAGCCCATATCCTGGGACCAGGCCCTGTCTGAGATTGCCGCCAACCTAGAGCGCATCCGCAACCGGCACGGAGCCCGGGCCGTGGCCTTTGGAGCGGGCATGCCCAAGGGATTGGATCACTTTGTCTTGATCCGGCTGGCCAATGCCTTTGGCTCGCCCAATGTGGTGGCCAGCCAGGACGTGTGTCACGCACCCCGAGAGATCAGCGGCGTTCACACCTGCGGTTTTTATCCGGTGGCGGACCTGCATCATCAAAGCGAGCTCGTGATCCTATGGGGCAGCAACATCACCTCCACCAATGAAGAGGGCGAGATATGCACCCAACTGCTGGAGCAGATCAAAAAGGGCACTGAACTAATCATAGTGGACCCCCACCGCACCCCTCTGACCGGAAGGGCGCAAAAATGGCTGCGGATCAGGCCGGGAAGCGACAGCGCCCTGGCCCTGGGGTTTATCCACGTTATCATCAATGAGAACCTGTATGACCACGGGTTCGTGCAGGACTGGACCCACGGTTTCCAGGACCTGGCGAAACAGGTGGAGCCCTACACGCCCCGGCGGGTCTCAGAGCTGACCTGGATTCCGGCCGACCTGATCGCAGACGCGGCCCGGCTCTACGCCCGGGCCCGGCCCGGGGCCATTGCCTGGGGTAATCCCCTGGAGCACAACCGCAACGCCTATGCCAACGCCCGGGCCCTGGTCTGCCTGATGGCCATCTGCGGCAACCTGGATGCGCCCGGGGGGAACATCCACGCCCTGGAACCTGAGATCACCGGCCTGGGTCGGTTTGTGCGCGCCGACCTGCTGCCGGACAAGAGAAACACCATGCTCAGCGTCTTCCACGGGGTGGCGCCCCGGTTCATGACCATCCCCCCGGCCCATTTCCGGCGGGCGGTGCTGGAGGATGAGCCCTACCCGGTGAGGGGCTTTTGTTGCATGGGCACCAACCCCATGCTCACCTGGGCTGACAGCAGACTGACCCGGCTCGCCCTCAACAAGCTGGACTTTCTGGCCGTGGCCGACATCTTCATGACCCCCACCGCCGCCCTGGCTGACATAGTGTTGCCGGCGGCCACCCATTTTGAGTTCGATGACATCGGCCATTACGGCCTGGGACATGGTTACATCCTGGCCCGGCCCCAGGCGGTGGAGCCGCCGCCGCAATGCTGGCCTGATCTGAAGATATTAAACGAGCTGGGCAAATTGGTCTCAGACCCGGACTTGTGGCATGACCATTACCAAGGGTTTCTGGAGGATGTGCTCCAGCCCAGTGGGCTCACTTTTGCCGATTTCGCAGAAAAAGGCTATCTCAAGGGACCGGACAGGTTCCATAAATACCGCGAACAGGGCTTTAAAACCCCCACCGGAAAAGTCGAACTCAAGCTCAGTATCGCCGACAAGGCAGGCCTGCCCCCCTTACCCGAGTTCAGCGGCCCGCCCGAGGGAGATGACCCTGATTATCCCCTGGTCTTGACCGGGCGCAAAAACCGCCTTTATCTGCACTCATGCTACCGTTGGCTGGAGCGGCTGCGCCGCAGGAGCCCCCGCCCCCTGGCGGAGATGCATCCCCAAACCGCCCGCGCCCACGGCATCGCATCGGGAGATGAAATCGTCATTGAGACCAAGTACGGCCGCATAACTCAGACCGCCCGCCTGACTGAGGATTTGGATCCCCGCGTGGTTTACGCGGAGTACGGCTGGTGGTTTCCGGAGCAGGAGGACGATCCCCTCTTCGGCTGGGACAAGTCCAACTTCAACCTGCTCACCAGCGTGGCCTCAGTGGGCCGGGAGTTCGGCACCCCCAACCTCAAGGCCCTGCCCTGCCGCATACAAAGGAAGTAGGACCCGCCCCAGGCCAAGGCGCAGCCCTCATATCCTCTTTTGCCTAGAGAGAGGCAGGCAGGCATGTTATATGAACCTGGGTGGGACCATTTACCATCAGGTTGGAGTACCACTAAAGGCCCCTGCAAAAAGACGGAAAGGAGTCGCCATGGCCCACTTGAACCGCTTTTCGCGCAACCGCTGCACCAGCGTGGAAAAGCTCTCCCCGGAAAAGCTCCGCTCCACCTGCCGCCTGCATGACAACCTGACCGACGCCATGGTGAGCATAGAGGTGGGCCTGCCCGAGCTGGAGATCGTCAGCGCCCAGTGCCGGGTGGACAAGGCCCATCCGGCACCGCCACCCCAGGCCCAGGAGCGGCTGCAAAAGGTGCTGGGGGTCAGGGTGGGGCCGGGCATGCTCAAGATAATCAAAGGCCTTTTGGGCGAAGATTCGCAGTGGGCCGAGCTGAGCTTCATGGTGGAGGAATGCTGCCACGGCGTGATCCTCACCCTGACCAAGGACGAGCTAAAAAAGGCGCCTTTGCTACCCGAGGACTGCCGGGATTACTTTGCGGGCCTGGTGAAGGACAATATACGGCTCTACAACCGCTGCGCCGCCTTTGCCCCGGGCAGCTCTGTGGTGAAAGATTTTGATCCCCCTGCCTGAAAACTCTGCGGAGAAGACCTGATGCTCACCTTTATGCGTAACAAGCTGGTAGGGGTGGAAAGGCCGGACCCGGAAACTTTGGTGGCCCGGGGTGTTTTGGACGACGACGTCTACAGCCTGCAAGTGGAGCTGACCGTGGAAAGCGCAGGCATGACCATCACCGGCCTCAGCGGCCGCTGGAACCGCTACACCACCCCTGACTGCCCCCTGGCCCTGGAGTATCTGCCCCAGGCCATAGGCCTGTGCCTGAATGACCATGACTTCAGCGCCGAGATCCACAAGCGCCTGGGCCGCAAGGCCTGCCGCCACTTTGCCAACCTGGTCCTGGAGTGCTGCGACTCCATGCAAAAGGCCCTGATCCTGGAGGATCAGCCTGAGGCCGGAGCCCAGGCCGAGGCGGAGACTCAGGTAACGGAGAGCCCTGTTCAAGAGCCTGCGGCGGCCCCGGCCCCGGCTCAAACCAGCCCCAGGGAAACGCCGGAGTACCAGGCCCTTTTGGATGCGCCCCAGGGCTTTTTCATTGACCTGCATGTGCACACCTGGCCGGCCTCGGCCTGCGCCTCAGACCCGGTGGACCAGATCATCGCCGAGGCCAAGGACATCGGCCTGGACGCCATCTGCCTTACGGATCATAACCACCTCTGGGATGCGGACCAGGTGGAGGAACTGCGCCAAAAACACGGTTTTCTGATTCTGCGCGGAAACGAGATCACCACCGCCCAGGGAGACATGGTGGTCTTCGGCCTGGAGCGCGATCCCCAGGGCATCATCACCCTGGAGGACCTGCATCAGATGGTTGTCAGCGAGGGCGGCTTTATCATCGCCGCCCACCCCTTCCGGGGTTTTCTGACCGTGGGCGTGGATGAGCTGGGCCTGCCCGTGGAAAAGGCCTCGCAGCGTCCCATGTTCAAACTGGTGCAGGCCCTGGAGGCTCTGAACAGCAAGGTCACGGAAAAGGAAAACCGTTTCTCAGCCCAGGTGGCCCAGGCCCTGAACCTTCCCGCCACCGGGGGCAGCGACGCCCATCTCAGCGCCGAGGTGGGCATCTATGCCACCCGCTTCGAAAAAGTAATCCATAACGAACGCGAGCTTATAGCCGCCCTGCAATCGGGCCGCTTTCAACCTGCGCCCTTCCGTAATCAAGAGGAGAAATAAAGGTGGCACCGCCAAAATCAAAAAAGTGGGAGAAGATAATCCGCCGCCTGGAGCTTTTACTGCGGCTGCGTTCCTTTCCCGTGGCCCTTAAGATGCTGGAGAACCCAGGCGACCTGGACCGGATTCCCTTTCTGCGCAGGCCCAAAAACAAGGCCACCCTGTGCCAGCTCATTTCCCTGGTGCGCAATTTCGACTGGACCGTGGGCGCAGACCGGGACGACTTTGTCTTTGCCACCTGCCCCTCCATTTTGGGTCTGGCCGAGGTGCCCGAGTTTCACGCTGACGGAACCTTCCGCAGCATCGTATGGGTGGCCACCAAGGAGGACGGCCGCCGCTATGAAAAGGCCATCCCCCGCCTGCCCCTGAACCGTTACCAGGCCCTGGCTCTGGCTCCCTTGGTTTACGATCCCTTTGAGCCTGACATGGTCCTCATCTACGGCAACCCGGCCCAGATGATGCTTCTTATAAACGCCTTGCAGTTCCAGAACTATGAGGTGATGGACTTCCACTGCGTGGGCGAGTCCTCCTGCTCCGACGCCGTCGCCCGCTGCTATCTGGAGCAAAAGCCCTCCCTGGCCATCCCCTGCTACGGCGAGCGGCGCTACGGCCATGCCCAGGACGACGAGATGGTCATGGCCCTTCCTCCCGGCAGCGTGGAAAAGGCCCTGAGCGGCCTGGAGGCCCTGTACCGCCGGGGGGTGCGCTACCCCATCAGCTTCTCCGGGGTGGAGGGTGATGTCACCGCCGCCCTGCCCCTTTCCTATGTAAGCCTCGAGGATAAATTTAAGAAAATACGGGGTGTGGACCACGGTCTTATCGTGGGCCTGACCGGCGGCATCGCCAGCGGCAAGAGCTCGGTGTCCGCCATGCTGACCAAGCTGGGGGCCCATTTGATCGACTTTGACCTCATAGCCCTCCAGGTGGTGGAGCCGGACCAGCCCGCCTATAAGGAGATCGTGGCCTATTTCGGCGAGCAGGTCCTGCAGCCTGACCGCGGCCTGGACCGCAAAAAGCTCTCCGCCCTGGTCTTCAGCGATATGGAAAAAAGGAAAAAGCTGGAGAGCTTCACCCACCCCCGCATCTATGAGGAGTTTTTCGCCCAGCTACAGCAGATCAGCCGCCAAGACCCCGATGCCGTCATTATCGTGGATGTGCCTTTACTGGTGGAGCTTAACCTGATGTACCTCTTTGAGAAGGTGGTGGTGGTATGGGTATCGTCCCAGGTGCAGGTCAAGCGGCTGATGCAGCGGGATCAGATCAAAAAGGAGGAAGCAGCCAACATCCTGGCCGCCCAGCTCTCTTTGGAGGATAAAAAGGCCTTTGCCGATTATCTTATAGACAACGACGGCGACCCCAAAAAAACCGAGACCCAGGTCAAGGACCTGTGGAAGACGTTTAAAAAGCTGGCTGATTCAGGCAAAGAGGCCTCCTAGGCCCTGTCCGGGGTAGAGGTCGAAAACCAGCCCTATCCACACAAATACGACCACTGCGAGGTTGATCCCTAGGCTCGGTAGGGCTGTACCCCTCCCTTAAAATAGGGCCAGCGATAGGTAGAGACTTCTGGCAGGATAGATCCTGCGAGGAGGAATCTACA